>JAEZQS010000248.1 GCA_023412995.1 Pseudomonadota bacterium | reverse complement strand
TCGCGCACCACGGCGCGTGGCTGCGTCACCGCGAGAGCCGGCGCGCGCAGCCTCGCCCGCAGCCGGAGCCTGCCGCCCCGCCGCCGGCCGATGCCAGCGACGCCATCGCTCCGGCACCCGGCGACCTGTTCTTTTCCATCGGGCTGCAGTGGCACCACGGCGCCATCCATGCCTGGAACCTGAAGCAGCGCCATGGCGTGCGGGTGGTCGAAGCCTGTTACGACACCATCCCGATCGATTTCCCCGAATACGCCGGAAGCGCGAAACAGCCGTTCGCCGAGCATTTCGCCTGCATCGCGCATACCGCGGACATGGTGTTCGCCATCTCCGAAACCACCCGC
The DNA here is from genome assembly GCA_023412995.1 of Pseudomonadota bacterium. Lineage (GTDB taxonomy): Bacteria > Pseudomonadota > Gammaproteobacteria > Xanthomonadales > Rhodanobacteraceae > Dokdonella_A. The sequence continues at coordinate 4,714 of JAEZQS010000248.1, read as the reverse complement.
GCCGACCTCGCCGCGTTCTACCGGCGCGTCGGCACCCTGCGCGTGCCGCCGATCCGCACCGTGCACCTCGCGACACCCGACGTGCATGCGCAGTCGCCTGGGTCCGCACTGGCCGCGCAGGAACGCGACGTGCTCGCGCGCCTCGCCGGCGACGACTACGTGCTGTACGTCAGCACGTTCGAGACACGCAAGAACCACCGCCTGCTGCTGCAGGTGTGGAAGGAACTGCACCGCGAGCGCGGGCCGGCCTGTCCCACGCTGGTCGTCGTCGGCATGTTCGGCTGGGGCGTGAACGACCTCTGGGCCGAGATGCAGGCGAGCGAGGTGTGGAGTGCGGGTCGCATCGAGATGCTGCACCACGTCTCCGACTCCCTGCTCGCCCACCTTTACCGCGGCTGCGCCTTCACCGTGTTTCCGTCCTTCTACGAGGGATGGGGCCTGGCGGCGACCGAGAGCCTCGCCTACGGCAAGCTCGCGATCACCTCCGACGCACCGGCACTGCGCGAAGCGACGCAGGGGCTGTGCCCGGCCATCCATCCGCTGGACTTCCCGCGCTGGCGCGAGGCCATCACGCATTTCCTCGACGACGTGCCTGCGCGCGCCGCGGCGGAGGCGCGCATCCGCGCGAGCTACGTACCGCGTCACTGGCGCGATTTCGCCGCCGACCTGCTCGCCGCCGCGCACGAGGAGGCGTGATGCGCCTGCTGCTGCTCACCACCTACCCGCTCAAGGTCCCGCGACACGGCGGCCAGCTGCGCAGTGCCGCGATCCGGCGCCTGTTGCGGACGCTCGGCGTCGAGGTGCGGACGGTGGCCGTGCTGCACGGCGGGGACTACCGCCCCGGCGAGCACGAAGGCGACGACCTCGTACTGCCTGCGGACAGCCCGTTCTTCGACCCGGCGTATCCGCGCCTGACCGACCTGCAGCGCGGCCGGATGCTGGCGGCGGTTGGACCGGCATGGAGCGCGTTCCGGAAGCGGCTGGACGAGGTGCGCCCCGACATCATCCAGCTCGAACAGCCCTGGCTCTTCCCTGCGGTCCGCCGCTGGCTGGACGAAGGCGTGGCCGATGCTGCCCGGCCACCGCGCCTGGTGTATTCCTCGCAGAACATCGAATGGAAGCTCAAGCGCGACGAGATGCCGCCCGAGCTCCCGGATCGGACCGCGTACCTGGCGCAGGTTGCGCGGGTCGAAGCGCTCGAGCACGAGGTGGTGCGTGCGGCGGACATGGTGGTCGCTTGCACCGACGGCGAGCTGGCGGAGCTGCGCGCCATGGCAGGCGATGACCGGCGCGCGCGTGCCTGGGTGACCGCCGCCAACGCGATCGAACCCTACGCGCCCGATCCGGCGCGCACCGCGGCGATGCAGGCGCGGCTGGGACTCGCGCGCTATCCGCTCTTCGTCGGCAGCGCGCACCCGCCGAACGTCGACGGCTTCTGGGAGATGCTGGCGCCCTCGCTCGCTTTCCTCCGCCCCGGCGAACGCATCGTGGTGGCCGGCGGCGTCGGCCACCTGCTGCGCCAGCATCGCCGGTACGCCGAGTGGAGCGGCATCAACGAGCCGCGCCTGCTCGTTCTCGGCGAGGTGGAGCGGGCGGACCTCGACGCCCTGCTGGGCGGCGCGGCGGTGGTCATCCTGCCCATCACCACCGGCGGCGGTTCCAACCTCAAGACGGCCGAGGCGATCTACAGCGGCCGCCCCGTGCTGGCCACGCCGCACGCGCTGCGCGGCTACGGCGACGCCAGCCGCTGGCCGACGATCCGCGTGGCGGACGACGCCGACGGCTTCCGGCGCGCGTTGCGGGAGCGGCTGGACGCGCCGCCACCGACCCTGCCTGCCGGCTACGAGGCGATCCGCCGGCAGGTGACGTGGGAAGTGGCGCTGGCACCGCTGGCGGAGGCATTCCGCGAGCGGCTGCTCGCCACCGGCGGCGGCGACTGAGGCCGCGCGACCGGTGCTCAGCGGGCACCAAGGCGGGCGCTGAAGCGCGCACCGCCCAGCACCGGCGAGCGGTCCACGGTGAGGCTGCCCTGGTAGGCCTTGAGGATGTCCTGCACGATCGCGAGCCCGATGCCGTGGCCCTGCACGCGCTCGTCGCCCCGCACGCCGCGCTGGAGCAGGCGCTCGACGTCGTCGACGGCGATGCCGGTGCCATCGTCCTCGATCACCAGTTCCAGCCCGGGGCGGCGGCCCGGCGTGCCATCCACGGGACGCGCCGTCAGCAGCACGCGGTGGTGCGCCCACTTGAAGGCGTTTTCCAGCAGGTTGCCGAGCAGTTCCATCAGGTCGCCCTGGTCGCCGTGGAAGCGCGCGGCCGGATCGATCTCGAATTCGCACAGGATCGATTTCGCGGCATAGACCTTTTCCAGGCTGCTGACGATTTCCTCGGCGTACGGCCCGACCGGCAGCGGCGCGGCAAAGGTCTGGTGGCCGGATGTCGCCGCACGCGACAGCTGGTAGGCGACGATCTCGTCCATGCGCCCGACCTGTTCCAGCACGGTCCAGCGCAGCGGTTCGCCGCCTTCGCCGGTCTCGAGCTGGCTGCGCACGACCGCCAGCGGGGTCTTCAGGCTGTGGGCGAGGTCGGCCAGCGTGTTGCGATAGCGCTTGACGCGGTCGCGCTCGGCATCGATGAAGTTGTTGAGGCTGGCGGTCAGGCCAGCCAGTTCCACCGGGTAGCTGGGGTCGAGCCGCTCCTGCACGCCGTGCTCCACCCGCGCGAGGTCCGCCGCCACCTTGCGCAACGGCGCCAGGCTCCAGCGCAGCACCCCCAGCAGCAGGAGCAGCAGCACGACGCCGAGGGCGCCGAGCCAGCTCGCCAGCGTGTGGCGATAGACATCGACCTGCGCGCGCAGCGCGCGGCCGTCCTCGGCGACGTGGTAGGTGAGGTGCAGTTCGTTGCGGCCGCTGCTCCAGTCGATCCCCTGCGACAGCACGAACAGCTCGCCGGCGGGCGTGTCGACCGGGCCGCTGAAGCGCGACGGACCGCGCGGCTGGTCGGCCGACAGCGGCAGGCCGCGGCCGACCGCCGAGGGCGAACGCCACTGGCCATCCTTCGCGCCGATGACCTTGTCGCCGACGATGGCGGCGTAGAGGCCGCTCGCCGAAGGCTGGTCGAAGCGCGGATCGGGGCCGACCTCGGGCGGGATCAGCGCGCCCGAGCGGGTGGTGTCCGACCCCGCGAGATAGGAATAGAGATAGCCTTGCAGGCGATCGCGCAGCGCACTCTCGGCGGCATCGTAGAACGCCCGGTCGAGGGCGAAGAACGCCAGCCCGAGGAAGCCGGCGAGCACCAGGCCTGCCGCCGCGAGGGAGCGCGACTGCAGCGACAGCGGCCGCGCCATCGGAACCGGCTCAGGCGCTGTCGACCTGCGCTTCGTCCACCGGTGTCTCGGTCCGCTCCAGCGCGAAGCGGTAACCGCGCCCGCGCACCGTCTCGATCGGCTTGATGGTGTTTTCCGGATCGAGCTTGCGCCGCAGGCGGCCGATGAACACCTCCAGCACGTTCGAATCGCGGTCGAAATCCTGCTGGTAGATGTGTTCGGTGAGGTCCGCCTTGGACACCAGTTCGCCCGCGTGCAGCATCAGGTACTCGAGCACCTTGTACTCGTAGCTGGTGAGGTCGACCGTGCTGCCGTTGACCGCCACCGTCTGCGCCGTGGTGTCGAGCACCACCGGCCCGCATTCGAGCGTCGGCCGCGACCAGCCGCTGGCGCGGCGCACCAGCGCGTTGAGGCGCGCCAGCAGTTCCTCGACGTGGAACGGCTTCACCAGGTAGTCGTCGGCGCCGTTCTTGAGGCCCTGCACCTTGTCCTGCCAGCTCGAACGCGCGGTGAGGATCAGGATCGGATAGCGCTGCCCGGATTCGCGCAGCTGCTTGACCAGCTCCATGCCGGACATCTTCGGCAGGCCGAGGTCGATGATGGCCACGTCGAACGGAACCTCCCGCCCGAGGTAGGAACCTTCCTCGCCGTCACCGGCCGCGTCCACCGCGAAGCCGTCGCGCTTCAGGCGTGCCGCCAGCGTTTCCCGCAGCGGTGCCTCGTCTTCAACCAGCAATACGCGCATCACTGTCTCCCAGGGCTCGTCCTGCACGTCTCATGGATCATTGCGTCGCCGCGACCTGCACCACCCGCACGTGGCCGTCGCGGCTGAGCAGCTTGATGCGGTAGACCTTGCGCTTGCCGACGTTGAGGGTCTGCACCGACAGCACCTTGCCATCGGCCTCGCGCTGCGCCTGCGCCACCGCTTCCTGCAGGCTGATCTCGCGCGCGGCAGCGGCCGCGACCACGCCTGCCAGGGCCACACCGAGCAGCAGTATGGCCGCGGCGCGTGGAACTCGTGCTGGCATGCCCCTTCACCTCGAGTGCCCGGTCCGGCACGCAATGACATCGTTTGACGGGGCAGTCTCGGCAGCCGGCATTGAATTGCCGCTGAATTCCGCTGCCACGCGATGCACGCAGGACCTCCTTCGCCACCCGCCAGGCAGCGATCGCGCGCGCGGCACAGCGCGATCAGTAGATCTCCGCCACGCAGCACCGGAGGCTGCCGCCGGCTTTCTCCACCTCGGACAGGTCCGCTGCCGCCAGCGCGAAGCCGTGCCGCTGCAGCAGCGCGCGCTGCGCCGGGACGAGCGAATCGGCGGCGGCGGCGCTCATCCATGCGCGGCCGGGCGCGAGCGCGATCGCGTTGGCGGCGAAGGCGCGCTTCTGCGC
>JAEZQS010000210.1 GCA_023412995.1 Pseudomonadota bacterium | reverse complement strand
GTCCCTTGCCGCGCACACCGCCGATGGCGAGGGTTTCCAGCGGCAGGTGGTGGCGCGGCACGAGGCGCTCCTCCAGCCCGCCGACGGCGCCGAGCCAGGCCACCGGCACGCCGCGCCCGGTCAGGGCGTCCGCCACCGCCAGCCCGGGGAAGATGTGGCCGCCGGTGCCGCCGGCCATCACCAGCACCGGGCGCGTGTCGGCGCTCATGGCCCCACCTCGAGCGGCTGGCGCTGCGCGATCGCCTGCAGCAGCGCGTTCTCCGCCCGCGTCACCTCGTAGCTGGCGCGCGCCAGCAGGCCGATGGCGGCGCAGGTCATCATCACGCTGGATCCGCCCGAGCTGATCAGCGGCAGCGTCAGCCCCTTGGTCGGCAACACGCCGAGGTTGACGCCGATCGACACCAGCGCCTGCAGCGACAGCATCAGCGACACGCCCCAGGCGCAGTAGCCGGCAAAGCGCTGGTCCTGCTCCAGCGCGCGCAGGCCGATGGCGAAGCCGCGCCCGACCAGCCAGCCGAACAGCGCCAGCACCAGCACCACGCCGGCGAGGCCAAGTTCCTCCGCGATCACCGCGAGGATGAAGTCGGTGTGCGCCTCGGGCAGGTAGAAGAGCTTCTGCACAGACGCGCCGAGGCCGACGCCGAACCACTCGCCGCGGCCGATCGCGATCAGCGCCTGGGTGAGCTGGAAGCCGTCGTTGAAGGGATCGGCCCAGGGATCGAGGAACGAGGTCAGGCGCTTGACGCGGTAATCCTGGCTGAGCGCGGCGCTGGCCAGCAGCGGAATCGCGCCGGCGCCGAGCAGGCCGAGGTTGCGCACGCGCGCACCACCGAGCCAGACCATGCCGGTGGCCACCACCATCAGCAGCGTGGCGGAGCCGAAGTCCGGCTGCACCAGCAGCAGGCCGGCGAGGAAGGCGGCGACGATCAGCGGCTTCAGCGTGCCGGACAGCCGCGTCTGCACCTTCTCGCGATGGCGCACGAGGTAGCTCGCCATGTAGACCACCAGCACCAGCTTGACCGCCTCGACCGACTGGAAGCCGAGCGGACCGAGGCGGATCCAGCGCTGCGCGCCGTTGACGCGCGCGCCGATGTGCGGCACGAACACCAGCAGCAGCAGCACGATGCCCGCCAGCAGCAGTGGCCCGGCGTGGCGCTCCAGCCAGTCGAGCTCGATGCGCGCCATCACGACCGCGGCGACGAGTCCGAGCCCGAGGAAGGCGAGATGGCGTTCCAGGTAATGGAACGCGCCAACGTGCTGGCCGTCGGCAATGGCGATCGAGCTGGAGGCGACCATCACCACGCCGAGGCTCGCCAGCAGCACCGCCGCGAGCAGCAGCCCGGTGTCGTAGCGACCGGCCGGTGCGCCGCGCCGGGTGGCCTGGGCTTCGCCGTCGAGGTCGATGAGCAGCATCAGCGCACCTTGAGGGTCGCGAGACCAATCAGCACCAGCACCACGCTGATGATCCAGAAGCGCACGATCACGCGTGGCTCGGGCCAGCCCTTGAGCTCGAAGTGGTGGTGGATCGGCGCCATGCGGAAGATGCGCTTGCCGGTCAGCTTGAAGCTGGCGACCTGCAGCATCACCGAGACCGTTTCCATCACGAACACGCCGCCCATCACCAGCAGCACGACTTCCTGGCGCACGATCACCGCGACGCAGCCGAGCGCCGCGCCGATCGCCAGCGCGCCGACGTCGCCCATGAAGACCTGCGCCGGATAGGTGTTGAACCAGAGGAAGCCCAAGCCCGCCCCGGCTAGCGCGCTGCAGAAGATCGCCAGCTCGCCGGCGCCCGGGATAGCGGGAATGCCGAGGTACTCGGAAAACACGCGGTTGCCGGCGACATAGGCGAACACGCCCAGCGCGGTCGAGACCAGCACGCTCGGCATGATGGCGAGGCCGTCGAGGCCGTCGGTGAGGTTCACGGCATTGGAGAAGCCGACGATCATCAGGTAGGCGAGCGCCATGAAGGCGGCGGCACCGAGCCCCGCCAGCCACGGCGACAGCGCCACGCCGGCGGCATGGCCGAGCGGCACCTGCGCCTGCTTGAAGAGCGGCAGGTAGAAGGTGGTCGCGGCAGGCGTGTCGGCGCCGAAGTAGAGGATCAGCGCCACCGCGAGGCCGAACACCGATTGCCAGAAGTACTTCCACCGCGCCGGCAGGCCGCGGCTGTCCTTCATCACGAGCTTGCGGTAGTCGTCGTAGAAGCCGATGGCGCCGAAGGCGAGGGTGACGCCCAGCACCAGCCAGACGTAGCGGTTGCGCAGGTCCGCCCACAGGAGCGTCGCCGCCACCACCGAGGCGATGATCAGCGCACCGCCCATGGTCGGCGTGCCGGCCTTGGCCAGGTGCGACTGCGGGCCGTCGCTGCGGATCACCTGGCCGGCCTTGACCGCGGCAAGCTTGCGGATGATCGCCGGCCCGGCGAGCAGCGATACGGCGAGCGCGGTCAGCGTGCTCATGATGGTGCGGAAGGTGAGGTACTGGAACAGGTGGAATCCGCTGATCCAGCCCTTCAGCAGCGCGGCAAGCTCAAGCAGCATGGCGTTCGCCCCCGTCTTCCCCGCTGCCGACCAGCGCGTGCACCACCCGATCCATGGCGGACGAGCGCGATCCCTTCACCAGCATCACCACGCCGGCGCGCAGTTCGGCCTGCAACGCCTCCACCAGCGCGGACTGGTCGGCGTGGTGGTACGCGCCGCGCCCGAAGGCCTCCACCGCGGCGGCACTGAGCGGACCGACCGCGTGCAGCCGCTCGATCCCGCTGCGGCGTGCGAGGGTGCCGATCTCGCCGTGCAGGCGCGGGGCGTCGCTGCCGAGTTCGGCCATGTCGCCCATCACCAGCACGCGCTCGCCCGGTTCGCCCGCCAGCGTGGCGACGGCGGCGGCGAAGGAGCCCGGGTTGGCGTTGTAGCTGTCGTCGATCACCACCGCACCCGAATCGTGCACGCGGCGCACGAGGCGCCCCGCCACCGCGGGTGCGGCCTCCAGACCGGCGCGGATGGTGGCGGCCGGCACGCCCAGCGCCAGCGCCAGCGTGCTGGCGGCCAACGCGTTCATCACGTTGTGGCGGCCGGGCAACGGCAGCGCCACCTCGATGCTGGCGCCGGGCAGCAGCAGGCGGAAGCCGCCACCGCGGTTGAGCTCGGGGTCGGCATTGGCGCCGACGTCGGCGCGCCGCAACAGGCCGAAGCGCAGCACGCGGCGGCTGCCGGCAAGCTGGGCGAAGTAGGCGGCAAAGGCGTCGTCGGCGTTGATCACCGCGACGCCGGTCGGCGGCAGCGCGCGGTAGATCGCGCCCTTGGTCTGCGCCACGCCCTGCAGCGATCCCATGCGCTCGAGGTGGGCGGCGGCGACATTGTTGACCAGCGCCACGTCCGGGCGCGCGATGCGCGCGAGGTACTCGATGTCGCCAGGCTTGCCCGCGCCCATCTCGAGCACGGCGTACTCGGTGTCCTCGGGCATGGCCAGCAACGTCAGCGGCAGGCCGATCTCGTTGTTGAAGTTGCCCGCATTCACATGGGTGCGGCCGTGGCGCTCGAGGATCGAGGCGAGCAGCGTCTTGACCGTGGTCTTGCCGTTCGACCCGGTGATGCCGACCACACGTGCGCGGCTGCGCTGGCGTACGCCGCGCGCGATCTCGCCCAGCGCCAGCAGCGTGTCGCCGACGACCACTTGCGGCACCGCGACCGGCAGGGGCTGCTCGACCAGCAGCGCCGTCGCGCCCGCGGCCACGGCGGCAGCGGCGAAGCCATGGCCGTCGTGGTGTTCGCCGCGCAGGGCGACGAACAGCGCGCCCGGCTGGACGCGGCGGCTGTCGGTGGCGACCGACGACACCACGCCGTCATCGCCCGCGAGGCGGCCGCCGCTCCATGCCGCCAGGTCGGAAAGGCGCAGGCTCAGCATGCGCGGCGCTCCAGCGCACGGCGCGCGACGGCCACATCCTCGAACGGGCGCCGCGTGCCGCCGGACTCCTGGTAGGGTTCGTGGCCCTTGCCGGCCACCAGCACCACGTCGCCCGGCTGCGCGCCGGCGACGGCGTCCGAGATCGCGATCGCGCGGTCGCGCTCCACCACCACGCGGCCCGGCTGGGAGAAGCCGGCGAGGATCTGCTCGATGATGGCGTCGCCGTCCTCGCCGCGCGGATTGTCGTCGGTCAGCACCACGCGGTCGGCGAGCGCCTCGGCCACCGCGCCCATTTCCGGGCGCTTGCCGCGGTCGCGTTCGCCGCCGCAGCCGAACACGCACACGAGGCGGCCGCCGCAATGCGCGCGCAGGCTGGCGAGGGCCTGCTCGAGCGCATCGGGCGTGTGCGCGTAGTCGATCACCACCAGCGGCTGCGCGCCGGTCCCGCCGAGGCGGCTCATCCGCCCCGCCACCGGCTCGAGCGCCGCGAGGGCGTCGCACAGCGCCGCGAACGGCACGCCGAGGCGGCCGAGGCAGGCCGCGACGGCCAGCAGGTTGGCGATGTTGAAGCGCCCGAGCAGCGGCGAGGCGACGCGGGCGCTGCCCCAGGGGGTCGCCAGCGCGAAGGATTGCCCGGCTGCCGTGCTGGCGATGTCGTGCGCGACCACGTCGGCATCGTCGCGCCCGATTCCGTAGCGGATCACCTCGACCCCGGCCGGGACCGTGCTCGCCAGCGCGCGCCCGAAGGCATCATCCACGTTGAGGATGGCGGCGCCGAGTCCCGGCCAGGCGAACAGGCGCTGCTTGGCGGCGCCGTAGGCGGCCATCGTGCCGTGGTAGTCGAGATGGTCGCGGGTGAGGTTGGTGAAGACGGCCAGCTCGAAGCGCACCGCGTTGACGCGGCCCTGCTCCAGCGCATGCGAGGAAATCTCCATGGCCACGTGGCTGGCGCCGGCATCGCGGAACCCGGCCAGCAGCGCGTGCACGGCAATGGCATCGGGCGTGGTGCGCTCGCCTGCGCGCAACGCGCCGTGCAGGCCGGCGCCGAGCGTGCCGATGCTGGCGACGCGATGTCCCGCGTGCGCGAGCGCGTGGGTCAGCAACTGCACCGTCGAGGTCTTGCCGTTGGTGCCGGTGACGCCGATGACCTTCAGCGCCTGCGACGGCTCGCCGAAGAAGTGCGAGGCAATCGCCCCCAGCTTCTCGCGCAGCCCCTCCACCCACACCACCGGCGCCCCACCGTCGCCATCGCCTTTGCCGTGGCCTTCGCCATCGTCTTCGCTGTTGTCTTCGCCCTTCGCTCCACCTATTCCCCATTCCGCATTCCCGATTCCCGGCTCTTCCCCATTCCCGATTCCCGGTTTCAAAGCAGCCATCGGCGCGGACGTCGCAGCCCCTGGCGCTTCGGCCAAGACCACTGCGGCGCCGCGCGCCGATGCTGCCGGGGCAAACGTGATGCCGTGCGCCTGGCTGCCCGCCAGTGCGACAAAGGCATCGCCCTCGCGCACGTCGCGCGAGTCGATCGCGAGGCCGTGCACGACGATGTCGCCAGCCGCGCCCGCGTCGGCGCGGCCCTGTAGCAGCTCGGCCAGGCGCATGCTGCGCGCGCTCACTCGGGCACCTCGTCGGCGTAGACATCGGTGGCCACCGCCGCGGCGGGTTGCGGCAGCGACGTCGCAGGCGCCGTGGAAGGCGCGGCCGCGTACCACTGGCTGACGTCGTCGGGCGCGACGTCGAGCAGGCGCAGCGCGCCATCCATGACCTTGCTGAAGACCGGTGCCGACACCAGCGCGCCGTAATAGACGCCCTTGGGATCGTGGATCACCACCACCCCGACCAGGCGCGGCGCGCTCGCAGGCACCATGCCGGCGAAGAGCGAGATGTACTTGCGCTGGTAACCACCGCCGACCGCGGTGCGCGAGGTGCCGGTCTTGCCGGCGACGCGGTAGTTGGCAATGGCGGCCTTGATGCCGCCGCCGGGCGGGTGGATGACGGTTTCCAGCATGGTGCGGATGTTGGCCGCGATCGCGGGGTCGACCACGGCGCGGTCCGGATTGCGCGCGCCCTTGACGAAGGTCGGCGCGCGCAGACGGCCGCCTGCCGCGAGCGCGGCGTAGGCCTGCGCGAGCTGCAGCGGCGTCACGCTGAGGCCGTAGCCGTAGGCGATGGTGGCCTGCTCGACCGGTCCCCATGCGCGCGAGATGGGCAGGAACCCGGGCGATTCGCCTGGGAACCCGCAGCCGGTGACCTCGCCGAAGCCGAAGCGATGGAACAGGTCGTACATGTGCTCGCGCGTCATCGTCTGCGCGATCTTCGCCGCGCCGACGTTGCTCGAATAGGTGATCACGCCGGTGACGTCGATCAGGCCCTTGTTGTGCACGTCGCTGATGGTGTGGCCGTAAAGCGAGTACGTGCCGGGATTGGTATCCACCGGCGTGTGCGCCTTCCACTTGCCGCTCTCCAGCGCCGCGGAAATGGTGAAGGCTTTCATGGTGGAACCCGGCTCGACCACGTCGGTGACGGCACGATTGCGCTTGTAGGCCGGGTCGATCCGCTCGCGCGAGTTGGGGTTGAACGAGGGCTGGTTGACCATGGCGAGGATCTCGCCGGTCGGCACGTCGAGGATCACCATCGAGCCGGACGAGGCGCGGTGCTCGGCCAGCGCCGCCTTCAGCTCGCGGTAGGCGAGGTACTGGATGCGGCGGTCGATCGAGAGCGTGAGATCGCGCCCCGGCTGCGCTTCGTGCACCAGTTCCACCGTCTCCACCACGTGGCCGAGGCGGTCGCGGATGACGCGCTTGACGCCCGGCGTGCCGGCCAGCCAGTCGTCGAACGCCAATTCGAGGCCCTCCTGGCCGCGGTCGTCGATGTTGGTGTAGCCGAGCACGTGCGCGTTGACTTCGCCGGTCGGGTAGTAGCGGCGGAACTCGCGCTGGCTGGCGATCCCCGGGATGCCGAGGTCGAGGATCGCCTGCGCCGCCTCCGGGTCCAGGTGGCGCTTGAGGTACATGAACTCCTTGTCGCGCCGTTCGACCAGCTTGCGGCGCAGCGACTCCTCGTCGAGCCCGGCGGCGTCGGCAAGCTCGCCCAGGCGCTCGGCGTGCGCGAGCACTTCCGGCGGGTTGGCCCAGATCGAGGCGACCGGCGTCGACACCGCGAGCGGCTCGCCGTTGCGGTCGAAGATGGTGCCACGCGAGACGCGGATGTCGATGTCGCGCAGGTAACGCGCGTCGCCCTGTTCCTGGTAGAAGTCCTTGCGCACCACCTGCAGGTCCACCGCGCGAACCACCAGCGCCGTGGAGGCGAGCGCCAGCATCCCGAGCACCACGTACAGGCGGGCGCGCGGGTTGGCCGGGCGCACGCGCATGGCGGCCCTGCTCATCGCCTCACCAGCACGGTTTCGGCGGCAGCCGGCGACACCATGCCGAGCTGCCCGCGCGCGATCTGCTCGATGCGGCTGTTCTCCGCCCAGGTCGCCTGCTCCAGCTGCAGCCGGCCGAACTCGATGTTGAGCTCGTCGCGCTCGTTGGCGAGGCGGTTGAGCTCGACGAAGCGCAGGCGGCTTTCCTGGCGCGCGTACACCACGCCGATCCCGCTCGCCACCGTGGCGACCAGCAGCACGCCCACGGCGAGGCCGCCGATGCTCATGCGCCGCTCCCGCTGGCGGGCACGGCGGCGGCGGTCCGTTCGGCCACGCGCAGCAC
>JAEZQS010000111.1 GCA_023412995.1 Pseudomonadota bacterium | reverse complement strand
GAGCACGATGGCCGCGGCCAACCACGGCAGCAGGCGCCGGCGGCGGCGCGCCGCAAACACGGGCGAGCCGAGCGTCGGCGCTTCGCCCAGGCGGCGCTGCTGCTCGGATTTCTTCAGGGCTTCGAGGATCAGCGACATGGATGGTTCCGGGGGGAATGGGTGCGCCGTGCAGGACGCAGGCGGCCGCGGTGCGTCATTCGACCGTGCGCGCCAGGTGCGGGCCGGCGTCGTCGAGCGCGGACAGCGCAAACAGGGTCTCGGGGCCAATGATGCCATCGGCCTTGATGCCGTAGGCCTGCTGCAGCGCGCGCACGCGCGCTTCCATGGCAGCGTCGAACACCTGGCCGGTTACGCGGCCCTTGTCGTCGAAGGTATCCAGTCGCGCGACGACCCAGTCCACGCCGGCACCGCTGGCGCCGCGCTGGAGGGTGGCCGGCACGTCCGGCGGCAGGCGCCACAGGACCACGAAGCCGCCGTGCCAGAACTCGGGCAGCGACGCACGCGCCAGCTCGTATCGCGTGCCGGCCATGTCCAGACGCACGTGGCGCTTGCCTACGCCCTGCAGCAGCGCGTACGCCGGCGCGTCGGCGGGACCCAGCAGCAGGATCAGCGGGCGGTCGAAGCGCGCCAGCTGATCCAGCGTGGCCTGGCCGCGCAGGCAGGCGATGCCCGCGGCGACCAGCGGCGGACAGCGGCTCGCCTCGCGCACCGAGACCGCGTCGGCATCGACCTGCCAGCGCGCCAGCAACTGGGTGAAGGCGGTGAGTTCGGATTCCGGCGCCTCGGCCAGGCGCTCGCGCAGGTGCCGCGCTTCGACATCGATGGCCAGCGCCGCGGCCTGCACCGGCGGCGGCACCACCGCGGCTGCACGGTCGCGCAGCGCGCGCCAGCCGAACACGCCCGCGCCCAGCGCCAGCAGCACTGCCGCGGCGAGGCCCCAGCGCCCGTAGCGATGGATCCAGTAACGCGCCGTGCCCGGCAGCGTCTCGTCGGCGGCGCGGTTGACCAGGCGTTCGCCCAGGCTTTCCTGCTCGCGCGCATAACCGGCCATCAGGGCGCGATCGGCAATGATGTTGACCAGGCGCGGGATGCCCCCTGCGCGCTGGAACAGCGCCTTCAGCCCGAGGCGCGAGAAGGGAATACGGGCGCAGCCGGCCACCGCCATGCGGTGTCGCACGTAGGCTTCGCACTCGGCGGCATCGAGCGGCGTCAGGTGGTAGCGCGCGGTGATGCGCTGCGCCAGCTGGCGCAGCTCCGGGCGGTCGAGCATGCCGCGCAGCTCCGGCTGCCCGAGCAGGATGATCTGCAGCAGCTTCTGCGTCGGGGTTTCCAGGTTGGTCAGCAGGCGCACCTGCTCCAGCGATTCGGTCGAGAGGTTCTGCGCCTCGTCAACGATGAGCACCACCCGCAGGCCCTGCGCGTAGGCATCGAGCAGGAAGGCGTTGAGCGTGTCGGTCAGCGCCTTCAGGCTGCCGCGCTTGCCCGAGATGTCGAGCTTGAGCTCCTCGCACACCGCCTCGACCAGTTCCACCGGCGAAAGCTTCGGGTTCAGCAGCAGCGCCACGCGGGTGTTTTCCGGCAGCTGTTCCAGCAGCAGGCGGCACAGCGTCGTCTTGCCGGTGCCGACCTCGCCGGTCAGCTGCACGAAGCCGCCGCTGCCGCCCTTGCCGATGCCATAGAGCAGGTGCGCCAGCGCATCGCGGTGGCGCTCGGACAGGAACACGTAGCGCGGGTCCGGCGTGATGGAGAACGGCGGTTCGCGCAGCCCGTAATACTGGAGATACATGGCGCCTACTTTACCGGGATTCCGGATTGGGGTCCGGCGCGCCGCACGCGTGCAGCCCCCGCGTGAAGGGGAGGGTCGGTGTGGGGAGGGCGTCCGCCGCGTCGTTCGGTGGCGCAAGGCGCCGGCCGCGCTGCGCGCGTCCAGCCTGCTGCTGCCGGCATTGGGATCGGGATCCGCACGCCGCTCGCCTGGAGCCGCGTTCCGGCGTACTTCAGCGGCAAGGCCGATACTGTCGCTTTTGCGCCCGATGCCTTCCATGCGCTTTCGTGCTTCGCTCCTGCTGGCGGCCTGCTCCGTCATGGCGCCCGCCTTCGCCGCCCCGGCAGCGCCCGGTGCGCTTCCCGCCGGCTTCCACCTCGCCCAGCCGATCACTGGCCGGATCATGCCGACCTCGACCGCATTCGCCCACGACGGGCGCGTATTCGTGATCGAGAAAAGCGGCTTGGTGTGGGTCTATCGCAACCTGCTCGACACGCAGCCGCTGCTGTTCGCCGACCTCACGCAGGAGGTCTACAACTACATCGCCTCCGACCGCGGGCTGCTCGGCATCGCGCTGCACCCGCGCTTTCCGGAAGTGCCGTACGTCTACGTGCAGTACGCCTACAACGGCGGTCTGGGACTTGGCGGTCCGGTGCCGCGCTGGCCGGCAGATCCGGACATGGACGGTTTCGACGACTGCCCGCCCGCGCCCGGCGGCGTGCCGACCGAAACCGAACCCGGCTCGGACACGCCCGGTGGCGGCTGCGTCATCGCCGGGCGCATCTCGCGCCTGACCGCCGAGGGCAACAGTGGCGGCGACGAGGTGGTGCTGCTGGAGGACTGGTACCAGCAGTTCTCCAGTCATTCGATCGGCACGCTGCGGTTCGGGCCCGATGGCTATCTCTACGCGGGTGGCGGCGAGGGCGCGAGCTTCAATGGCGCCGACTTCGGCCAGTGGGGCAATCCCTGGTATCCCGACCAACGCTCGCCGCTGGATCCGGACGATCCGTGGAACGTCGCCACCAACCACGGTGGCGCACTGCGTGCGCAGGGGCTCGAAGTGCAGGATCTCTACGCCGCGAAAGGCAGCGACGTGTGGCTTGACGGCACCATCGTGCGGATCGATCCGGCCACCGGACTCGGGGCGCCGGACAACCCGCTTGCCGACGACGAATGGCCCAATGCACGGCGCATCGTCGCCTACGGCCTGCGCAACCCGTTCCGGTTCACCTTCCGGCCCGGCAGCGGCGGCGAACTGTGGATCGGCAATGTCGGCTACAACCGCTGGGAATCGATCGACGTGCTGCCGCCGGTCGGCGCCGGCGCGGCGTCGCTGCGCAACTTCGGCTGGCCCTGCTACGAGGGCAATGGCCCGGCGCAGGACTACGTCGACTGGGACCTGCCGATCTGCCTCTCGCTCTACAACGGCGGCAGCAACGACGGCGGGCGCACGCCGTGGACGCGCCCCTGGTACACCTACCCGCACGTGGGCGGATCGGACATCACCGGGCTCGCGTTCTACGAAGGCGGCAGCTATCCGGAGGCATACCGGGGCTCGCTGTTCTTCGCCGACAACAGCCGCACGGTGCTGTTCAACATCCCGGACGCCGACGGCGACGGGATCCCGGATGCCACGGAACCTGGCGCGGCGGCCGAATTCGCGGGCGGCAGCAACGTGTCCGCGGTGGACCTCGTCACCGGCCCCGGCGGCGATCTCTTCCTTACCCGCATCAATCCCTGGGATGGCAGCGGCAACGTGACGCGCCTCTACTGGTGCGACAGCGCCCCCGATTGCGACGAGCAGGCACCCTCGGCCGCCATCGCGCTGGCGGACGGGTCCCTCGCCGATGGGCCGCCGCGCCCGGTGACCTTCACCGCAGCGAACACGGTCGATCCGAATGCCAGTGACACCCTGTCCTGGGACTGGGACCTCGATGGGGACGGCGCCTTCGGCGACGCCAGCGGCGAAACGGCCACCCGCTCGTACGCCGCCGACGGCAGCTACCGCGTGGCCGTGCGAGCCACCGATTCCACCGGCCGCAGCGACGTGCAGTCGATGTGGGTGACCGTCACCACCGCCGACGAGATCTTTGCCGACGGCTTCGACGGAAGCTGACGCGGGGCGGGTGGCGAGGGGCGACGGGCGAAAAGCGGCAGTCGGCAGAAGGTGCGAAATCCGCTCGCGGTGGTCGAGCGGCCCCCATTGGCGGCGCCGCCCGGGCGGCGTAAAGTGTGACGCAGGTCACAGTTTGCACTTCCGGGAGGGGAAGCCGATGGCCTTTCGACTGCTAGTCGCCGCCGCCGCGTGGCTGGCGCTGGCGTTCCCTGCCGCGGGACTGGCGCAGGGCCTGCCGGCGGGATTCCACATCACCGACGTCGTGACCGATCGTGCGTTGCCGACGGGGGTCTACTTCGCGCATGACGGTCGCATGGTCGTCACCGAGAGGAGCGGCCTCGTCTGGATCTACGACAACCTGCTCGATCCGGAGCCGACCCTGCTGGCGGACCTCACGGAGGAGGTGCACGACCACTGGGACCGCGGCCTGTTGGGCTTTGCCCTGCACCCGGATTTCCCCGAAGTGCCGTACGTGTATGTGCAATACGCCTACAACGGGGGTCTGTTTCCCGGCTCCGACCCGGTACCGTGGCTGCCGCGCTGGCCCGGGTGCCCCGAGGACAATCCGTTCTGCGGCGTCAACGGCGGCACCGACTTCTGTCCCACCCCGCCCGGCGATACCGCCTCCGGCGGCGGCTGCGTCGTCAGCGGCCGCGTTTCGCGCCTGACCGTGGAGGGCAACACCGCAGGCGACGAACTGGTGCTGCTGGAAGACTGGTACCAGCAGTTCCCCAGCCACTCGATCGGCACCCTCGCGTTCGGCCCGGATGGCTATCTCTACGCCGGCGGCGGGGATGGCGCGAGCTTCAGCTTTCACGACTTCGGCCAGGGCGGGAATGCGCAGTATCCGGACCAGCGCTCGCCGCTGAACCCGGTGAATCCCGGCGACCAGGCCACCAACCAGGGCGGTTCGCTGCGCTCGCAAGGCCTGGAAATCCAGGGGCAGTACGTCGGCACGCCGGGCGTGCCCGGATCGGACGATGTGTGGCTCAACGGCTCGATCGTACGCATCGATGCCGCCACGGGTGCTGGCGCGCCCGGCAATCCGCTGGCGGGCGATTCCAAGCCGAACGCGCGCCGCATCATCGCCTACGGCCTGCGCAACCCGTTCCGCTTCACCTTCCGCCCCGGCGCGGGCGATCTGTGGATCGGCGACGTCGGTGAAAGCACGTGGGAAGAGATCAACCGTGTCCCGGCTGTCACCGATGGCGCGGTCCTGCACAACTTCGGCTGGCCCTGTTACGAGGGACGCCTGCACCACGCGGGCTTCACCGGCCCGATCTGCACCTCGCTCTATTCCGGCGGCGACACCGGCGGACGCACGCCGCACTCGCCGCCCTGGTACACCTACCAGCACGTCGGCGGCTCGGACATCACGGGCCTGGCGTTCTACACCGGCAGCGCGTATCCGGCGGCGTACCAGGGCGCGCTCTTCTTCGCCGACAACAGCCGGGCGCGGATCTTCACCATCCCCTACGTCGACGTGGACGAGGACGGCGTGCCCGATGCGCCGCTCGACAACGCC
Organism: Pseudomonadota bacterium; assembly: GCA_023412995.1. GTDB lineage: Bacteria > Pseudomonadota > Gammaproteobacteria > Xanthomonadales > Rhodanobacteraceae > Dokdonella_A. The sequence goes on along the minus strand of JAEZQS010000111.1, from coordinate 5,016 downwards.
GCCACGTCGTTCGCGCAAGGCAACCGCGCCAGTCCCGTCCAGCTCACCACGGGGCCAGGTGGCGACATCTTCTATGCCAATCTCGCCTCCAACGTCACGAAAGTCCTGCGGGTGTCCTGGTGCGACGGCTGCGCCAACCTGGCGCCTTCCGCGGCCATCGCCATCGACGCGGCGTCGCAATGGACGGGTGCCCCGCGCGTCGTCGGCTTCAGCGCCGCCAACAGCATCGACCCGGATCCCCTCGACACGATCGAATTCGCCTGGGACCTCGACGGCGACGGTGCCTTCGACGACGGCACCGGCTCCACGGCAAGCGCGTTCTTCGCCGCCAACGGCATGCACACGGTCGCCGTGCAGGCGAGCGACGGCAGCGGCGGCGTGGACGTCGCACGCATGCGGGTTTCGGTCACCAACACCGCGCCCGTCGTCACCATCACCAGCCCTCCGCCCGCGCTCGCGTGGTCGGTCGGCCAGGTGGTCGCGCTGGCCGCGACCAGCAGCGATGCGGAGCAGGGCACCCTTCCCGATGCGGCGCTGGCGTGGCAGGTCTTCCGCGAAGACTGTACGAACCCGGATTTCACCGGTTGCACGGAATCCCCGCTCGGCAGCTTCAGCGGAGCGGCGACGCAGTTCACCGCGCCGGAGATGGATTTCCCGGCCTACCTGCGCATCGTCCTCACCGGCACCGACAGCGGCAACCTCACAGCCAGCGACGAGGTGGCGATCTACCCGGCCGCGGTCGATGTCACGCTCGCTTCCGACCCGTCAGGATTGGCGCTCGCCTTCGACGGCGCGCCGATGGCAGCGCCGCACACGCACACCGTCATCGTCAACGAAGCGTTCGAGGTCGGCGCGGCGTCGCCGCAGGTACTTACCGGTGTCGAGTACGCCTTGCAGGGCTGGTCCGATGGCGGTGCGCCGACGCACGTGGTCCGCCTGCAAACATCGGGGCCAGCCACGCTCGAGGCGGCGTTTGCCGCCACGGCCGACATCGCGGTCACGCTCGACGACGGACTCGTCCTGCTCGTGCCGGGCGACACGGTGACGTGGACCTTGCGCGTCGCGAACCACGGCGTGAACCACCTGGCCGGGATCGCCGTCTCGGCCTCCTTCCCGTCGACGCTGCAGGACGTCTCGTGGACCTGCACGGCCGGAACGGGATCGGTCTGTGGCAGCGGCGGCACGGGTGTGCCCTCCGATTCCGCCACGCTGGCGCCGGGGAGCGACGTAATGTATGAGATCCATGCCACGCTCGCGCACGACGCCACCGGCTCGGTGACGGTGACCGGCACGGCCGTCGTGCCCGCCATCTACGCCAACCAGTCGCCGCTCGACGACAGCGACAGCGACACCGACACGGTGGACGGCGATCCGATCTTCCGCGACGGCTTCGATCCAGCCAACTAGCGCCATGGCGTGGCGCCGGTGCGATGCCGGCGCCTTCGCGGCGCGCGCGCCTGTCCTATCATCGGCGTTTCGCCCGTTGCCGACCCGGAGTGCCGATGCGCCTGCGCCGCCTGCTTCCGCTTGCCTTCGCGGCGCTTGCCGCCACTGCGTCCGCGCAGGTCGATCCCATGCTGTTCGGCGATCTGCACTGGCGCTCGATCGGACCCTCGCGCGGCGGCCGCGTGCTGACCATCGCCGGTGTGCCGGGCCAGCCCAACCGCTTCCTGTTCGGCGCCGTGAACGGCGGCGTGTGGGAAACCCGCGACGCCGGACGCACCTGGCAGCCGCTGTTCGACGACCAGCCGGTGGGTTCGATCGGCGCGCGCGCGATACCGCCGTCGAACCCCGACGTGATCTACGTCGGCACCGGCGAAGCGGACATGCGCTCGGACATCGCGCAGGGCGATGGCGTGTACAGGTCCGCCGACGGCGGCCGCACGTGGAAGCACGTGGGCCTCGCCGACAGCCAGCAGGTCGGACGCATCCTGGTCGATCCCGCGAACCCGGACATCGCCTTCGTGGCCGCACTCGGCCATCCCTACGGGCCGAACCACGAGCGCGGCGTGTACCGCACGCGCGATGGCGGCGCGAGCTGGCAGCGCGTGCTGGGCGGCGACGATGGCGCGGTCGGCGCGATTGACCTCGCGTTCGAACCTGGCAATGCGCAGGTGGTCTACGCCACGTTGTGGCAGGCGCGGCGCACGCCCTGGAACATCTACCCGCCAGCCAGCGGCCCGGGCAGCGGCCTGTACAAGTCGGTCGATGGCGGCGACAGCTGGACGCCGCTGCGCGGCAACGGCTTCCCGGAACGCGTCGGCCGCGTCGGCATCGACGTGGCGCCGAGCGATCCGCGGCGCGTGTACGCCATCGTCGACGACCAGACGATCGACGGTACCAGCGGCGGCCTGTACCGCTCGGACGATGCCGGCGCGCACTGGCGCCGCGTGTCCGACGACACCCGCATCTGGCAGCGCGGCTGGTACTTCGGCCGCGTCACGGTCGATCCGCGCAACGCCGACCGCGTCTACGTGCCCAACACGATCCTGCTGCGCTCGGACGATGGCGGGGCGCATTTCGTGGCGCTGAAGGGCGACCTCACCGGCGACGACTTCCACGAGTTGTGGATCGATCCCGCCAACCCGGAACGCCGCGCGCTCGCGGTGGACCAGGGCGGCATCGTCAGCCTCAATGGCGGCGCGACGTGGTCGAGTTGGCTCAACCAGCCGACCGCGCAGATGTACCACGTGACCACGGACAACCAGTTTCCGTACCGCGTCTATGGCGCGCAGCAGGATTCCGGCGCTGCCGCGTTGCCGAGCCGCACCGGCGACCCTGACGGCATCACGATGCGCCAGTTCCACGAGGTCACCGCCGGCGGCGAAGCCGGCATGATCGCGCCCGACCCGCAGGATCCGCAGATCGTCTATGGCGGCACGGTGGACAAGCTCGACCTTCGCACCGGCCAGACGCAATCGGTCGATCCCACGCTCGCCGCGCCCGATCTCTACCGGCGCACGTGGACGCTGCCGCTGGTGTTCGGCAAGGCCGATCCCAAGGCGCTCTACTTCGGCAACCAGAAGGTCTGGCGCACGCGTGATGGCGGCAGGCACTGGGATGCAATCAGCCCCGACCTGACGCGCGAGGCGCCCGCCGATCCGCCCAACCTCGACGCCGTGACGGCTGCCCACCACCAGCGCACCGGTGCGCGCCGCGGCGTCGTGTATGCGATCGCGCCGTCGCCGCTGGATGCGAAGCGCCTGTGGGCCGGCACCGACGACGGCCTCGTCTGGCAGACCCGCGATGGCGGCGCGCACTGGCAGGACGTGACGCCGCCCGCGCTCACCGCGTGGTCGAAGGTCGGCATGATCGAGGCCTCGCCGTTCGATGCGGAAAGCGCCTACGTCGCGGTCGATCGCCACCGCCTCGACGATCGCCGACCGCACGTCTGGCGCACCCGCGATGGTGGCGCGACGTGGCAGGAGATCATCGCCGGCATCCGCGAGGGCGACTTCGTCAACGCCGTGCGTGCCGATCCAGCGCGCCGCGGCCTGCTGTACGCGGCGACCGAACTCGGGATGGTTGTTTCGTTCGACGACGGCGACCACTGGCAGCCATTGCAGGCGAACCTGCCGCGTACCTCGGTGCGTGACATCGACGTGCACGGCGACGACCTCGTCATCGCCACCCACGGGCGCGGCTTCTGGATCATGGACGGCATCGGCGCGCTGCGGCAGGTGGGCGACGCGGCGGCTGCCGCCGGTGCGTGGCTGTACGCGCCAGGCACCGCCATCCGGACGCGCATTGCCGACTTCACCGGCACGCCCTGGCCGAAGGACGAGCCGCTGGCGAGCAACCCTCCGCTCGGTGCGGCCATCGACTACGTGCTGAAGGCGCCGGCGAGGAAGGTTGAACTGGCCATCTTCGACGCCGATGGCAGCGAGGTGCGCCGCTACAGCAGCAGCGACCCGCAACGCGCCGTCGATCCGGCCACCAGCGCCGCGGCGCCAGAGTGGTATGCCGTGCCGGCGCCCCTCGTGACAGGCGCAGGCATGCACCGTTTCACCTGGCCGCTGCGCTACGCGCAACCGGCCGGCCTCGCCGATCACCCCGGCGCCGATGGCCTGCTCGCGCCGCCCGGCCGTTACACGCTGGAACTGCGCGTGGACGGCACGCGCCTGCGCCAGCCGCTGGTCGTCGCGCCGGACCCGCGCGTGTCGCTGGCTGCGGAAGGGTACGCGGCGCAGTTCGCGCTTGCGCAGGACGTGCAGCAGGCGCGCCTGCGCCTGGTCGCACCCTTGCGCGAAGCGAAGGCGCTGCACGGGGCGTTGCGCAAGGCACGCATGTCCGCCGCTTCGCAGGCCGATGCCGTGGCGGCGATCGACCGCCTCGACGCCGACCTCGTCGCGCTCGCGTCGCTGGTCGATGCCGGCAACCCGCACAACGCCTGGGCCTTCCCGCCCACCACGCGCACCAGCCTGCGCTTCGTCGATACGCGCCTCGCGGCATTGGGCGCAGCCATCGAATCTGCCGATACCGCGCCCACGCCCGACGCCGTCGCCGGCTACGCCGCACTCCAGCCGCTGCTCGACGAAACCCTCGCCCGCTGGCACCACCTGCGCGGCACGGAACTCGACGCACTCAACGCGCAGCTGCGCCAGCAAGGCCTGCGATCCATCGCCATCGCGAATCCTTGAGTCCGCCGCCGCTCTGAAGCCCTCCCCTTCAAGGGGAGGGTTTGGGTGGGGATGGTGTTCGCCGTGCAACTCCGATGCACGCGCCACCGGGAGATCGGATCCGCTCGGTCGCCACAGCTCTGAAGCCCTCCCCTTCAAGGGGGAGGGTTTGGGTGTGGATGGTGTTCGCCCGCCGCCTGGCGTGTCGGCGCGGCGCAGGGGCCCACCCCCATCCGCCGCCTCGTGGGCCGGACTGCCTTAGGCCGGCCGGCGCTCTTCGTGCATTCCATGCGCTCCGAAGCTCCGGTTCGCCGCGTGCCGGCCGCGCTGCGCGCGTCCAGCCTACGACGGCAAGGCAAATTACCGTGTGCGTGGCGTAGGCCGGGCGGCCGCAGGC
>JAEZQS010000055.1 GCA_023412995.1 Pseudomonadota bacterium | reverse complement strand
TCGCTGCGGCGCTCGCTGCTGCGCCGCTCGGCACGGCGCGTGCCCGTCGTGGCCACGGCAGGTCCGCCGCCGGGCATTGCAGCCGCTTCGCTGCGATGCGGATGTGCGGCGGCGTGCGGCGGCTCGGGCAGGCGGCGCCACCAGTCCGGCGGCGGCACCAGCAGCAGCGGGAATCCGTCGTCGTGGGTCGGGCCGGGCACCACCAGGCGGGCGGACTCCACGCCACGGCTGACCGCATCGGGAAGCGGCGCCTCGGCCAGCGCGGCGGCAAGCGCCTCGAGCTGGCGGCCCTGTGCCGGGTCGGGCAGGCGCGGCGGATCGAGCAGGGCCGCGGTGGCGTCGTGGAGCGCCGCAAGGTCGCGTGCCAGCGCGTCGGCGCCGAGGTCGTCGCACAAGGTCGCCAGGTAGCCGGCATCGTCGGCCAGCAGGCGCAGCACGTTGATGTCCCAGCCGTGGCGCACCAGCCGCGTGCTGCGCTCGCGCAGGCGCGCCAGGCGGAGCGGCAGTTGCCGCTGCAGCAGGCGCTGGCGTTCGGGTTGGCGCAGGCGCGGATCACGCGCAGCCATGGCGGACCTCCGGTCGCGGACTATAGCAGCGCATCCCGCAGCGGCGGCACTGCGTCGGGAGGCCTGGCGCCCGCCATGCCGGTCAGGGCTTGACCACCACCAGCAGCACGATCGCGATCAGCAGCAGCGCGGGGATCTCGTTGAAGAGGCGCAGACGGCGGCTGGACCAGGTGACTTCGTCCCGCGCGTAGCGGCGTACCAGGCGCACCAGCATGACGTGGTAGCCGACCAGCAGCGCCACCAGCGCGAGCTTCGCATGCAGCCATCCCTGCGCCATGTAGCCGCTGCCGGCGTGCACGAACCAGCCCAGCAGCAGCAGCCCGAACAGCAGCGCCAGCGCGCCGCCGATGTGGGTGATGCCGAGCAGGCGCCGCTCCATCACCTTGAGGCGCTCGCGCACGACCGGCTCGGATGCCTCGGCGTGGTAGACGAACAGGCGCGGCAGGTAGAACAGGCCCGCGAACCAGGTCACGACGAAGATGATGTGGAAGGACTTCAGCCAGAGCATGCCGGTTCCTCGTGCCGCGCGGACTTAACGCGCGCCGAAGTATAGTCGCGGCCGGTGCGTGGCCTGCCTGGCGTGGTCCGCCCCAGCATCGATCGATCCCGAGCCGTAGCAGGAAATCCGTTGCCGCCATTCCCCTCCCTCGTCATCCGTCCGCACGATCCGGCGCAGCAGCGCCGCGTGCGGCTGCTGCTGGCCTGTACCTGGCTCGGCTCGCTGCTGGTCGTGGCGGCGCTGGTGGCGACCTTCGTGTCGCGCGAGTCGCCACGTGGCCCTGGCGCGCAGGCGATCGCCGCGCTGAAGGAAAACGATGCGCTCAAGGCGCGCATCGCGGTGCTGACGCGCTCGGAGCAGGTCGCCAAAGCCGCGCTGGCCGACGTGCAGCAGACGCTGCGCGAGCGCGACGAGGAAGTCGATGGCCTGCGCGCGGACCTCGCGTTCTACGGTCGGCTGGTGGGCGGCGGCAAGCGCGAGGGGCTCGCGGTGCACGCGCTGGTGCTGCAGCCGGTGGCCGGTTCGCAGGCGTGGAACTTCACCGCCACGCTGACGCAGAATTTCAAGCGCGGGCAGCAGGTGGACGGGCGCCTCAGCCTGCGCGTGGAAGGCGTGGCGGCGGGGCAGCTGGCCGCACTCGACTGGAAAGAGCTCGCGCAGGGCCAGGACCCTTCCGGAATCGCGTACCGCTTCAAGTATTTCCAGCAGGTCGGCGGTACCATCATGCTCCCCGCGGGGTTTGCCCCCAATCGCGTCATCGTGCGCGCCGAAGGCGACGGCGGCCGCGTCGAGCAGGAGTTTTCCTGGCAGGACGCCACCAAAGCCGAGGAGAAGGCAGATGTTTCGCAGTGACAAGCGCAACGCCCAGGCCGTTGCATCCATCAGCACGCTGATTGCCGAGGGCACCACCATCCGCGGCGACGTGCAGTTCAGTGGCGGCCTGCACCTGGAGGGGGCGATCGAAGGCTCCATTTCCGCCGAAGGGGCCGATTCGGTGCTGACCCTGAGCGACAAGGGCTGCATCCAAGGTGAGGTGCGCGTGTCCAACGCGGTGGTCAACGGCCGCGTGGTCGGCGACATCTTCGTCGGCGAGCGGCTGGAACTGGCCGGCAACGCGCGCGTCGAGGGCAACGTGCACTACAAGGTGCTGGAAATGGCGGCCGGCGCGCAGGTGAACGGGCGCATGATCTTCCAGGCCGATCCGCCGCGCCGGCTGGCCGGGCCCGCTGCCGCCGAAGGCGAGCTCGACGCGCTTGCCGCCGAGCCGGCGCACGCTTGAATCGGTTGCCGAGCGCACCGATGTTGGACCCCGCTCCCGCCTGCGCGACGCCATGAACGACACCGCCACGCCCACCTACCTCGACGCCAGCGAAGCGCCGCTCGTCTTCACCGACGCGGCTGCCGGCAAGGTGCGCGAGCTGATTGCCGAGGAAGGCAACCCCGACCTCAAGCTGCGCGTGTACATCAGCGGCGGCGGCTGCTCGGGCTTCCAGTACGGCTTCACCTTCGACGAGGCGCGCGCCGAGGACGACCTGGCGCTGGACAAGGACGGCGTCATCCTGCTGGTGGATCCGCTCAGCCTGCAGTACCTCGCCGGCGCGGAGATCGACTACTCCGAGTCGCTCAGCGGCGCGCAGTTCGTCATCCGCAACCCGAACGCGAAGACGACCTGCGGCTGCGGCTCGTCCTTCACCGTCTGACCGGCGTGCCGCCGGTGGACACGCGCCGCGACGCCTCTTCCCGGTAGCGCGCGATGCCGGCGCGCAACAACATCTTTGGCGGCATCGCCCTCGAGCGCAACGCGGAGTTGCGCGACGATCCCGACTGGGCCGCGGCCTGCCTCGCCGACCCGCATGCGCGCTTCCTGCTGCTGGGGGCCGAGCAGGCCGGCGGACGCAGCGCGCTGGTGCAGGCCGATGCCGATGCACTGCGCTGGCTCGGCCACGACGAGCGCCGCGCGCTCGCAGCCGACGCACAGGCGATCTACCTCGGCCACGACGACATCGGCCCGCTGCTGGCGGTCGCGGTCGACCAACCCGTGGCGCAGGCGATCGCGGACGCGCTCGGCGCGCGCTACCTCGACCTGCGCAGCGCCGGTACGCGCCTGCATGCGTTCCAGTCCGGCCTGTTCGCCTACGCGCGCGCGGTCGCCCACTGGCAGTCGCGCACGCGCTGGTGCGGTGCCTGCGGCGCGCCGCTGGCATTCGGCGGGCTCGGCCATCGCGCGCGCTGCACCGGCGCGGGCTGCGCGCTGGAACATTTCCCGCGCGTCGATCCGGCCATGATCGTGATCGTCGGCTGGCAGGGCCGCTGCCTGCTCGGCACGCAGTCGACGTGGGCACCCAACCGCTGGTCCACCCTCGCCGGATTCGTCGAGCCCGGCGAGTCGCTCGAAGACGCCGTGCGCCGCGAGGTGTTCGAGGAGGCCGGCGTGCGCGTCGGCGAATGCACCTACCACTCCTCGCAACCGTGGCCGTTCCCGTCCTCGCTGATGCTGGGTTTCACGGCCGAGGCGGAAGAGCCGACCATCCGTGTCGGCCGCGAACTGCACGACGCCCGCTGGTTCAGCGTCGACGAACTCGCCAGCGGCCTCTCCGAACGCCGCATCGTGCTGCCACCCAGGCTTTCCGTCTCGCACGAGCTCATTGCCCACTGGCTGCGCGAGACCGCCGGCCTCGAACTCGCCGACCTCCTCACCGACGAGCCCTGGCAGCCGCCGCGCTGATCGCGGCGCGATGCGCCCGTCGCGCGTCGCGCGCAGGCAACGGCGTGCGCGGCGACGGCGAACCGCCCGGTGCATCGGCGCGCACCGGTTGCGCGCAACTGGACGACACGCGCGCGCCGGTCGCGCGCTCGTCAGGGCCCGGGTCGCATCGCGACGCCGTGGGCTAGAATCCCCCGATACCCGCTGCAGTGACGAATTCCATGGCCCAGACCCTGCTCGCGATCCTGGTCGTCCTCGTCGGCGTGTATGCGCTGCCGGACCTTGCGCGGCTGCGCGATTTCTCCTGGCTGCGCGTATGGCTGGTGCAGTGGACGCGCAGCGCGCACGGCGACGCGCCGTCGCCGCGCTGGCCGGCCATCCTGCTGCCGCTGCTGCTGTTCCTGGTCTGCGCCCTGGTGCAGCTGGCGCTGGCGCAGGTGCTGTTCGGCCTGCCCGCGTTCGCATTCGCCGTGGTGGTGCTCTTCTGGTGCTGGGGACCGCGCGACCTCGATGCCGACGTCGATGCGGTGCTGAAGGCGACCGACAGCAGCCGCCGCCATGCCGCGGCCCAGGCACTGCGCCCGGATCCCGCCGTGGCGACGCTGCCGCTGGAGGCAGGCGCGCTGGTCGAGGCGACGTTTGCCAGCGCCTTGTCGCGCTGGTTCGGCGTGCTGTTCTGGTTCGTGCTGCTGGGACCTGCCGGCGCGCTCGGCTATCGCGTGGTGCAGCTGCTCGCGCGCCATCCGGCGTTCATGGCGGAACTGGACGCCGGCCAGCAGCAGCTGCTCGAGCGCACGGCGCGCGTGCTCGACTGGGCGCCGGCGCACCTGATGGCGATGACCCTGGCGCTGGTGTCGGATTTCGACGCCGTGCTGCAGACCTGGCGCGGCTACCACGCCGCGCACGGGCAGGGCTGGTTCACCCTCGACCTCGGCTTCCTCGGCGCGCTCGCCCGCAGCGGCGTCGATGCCGACGTGATGGCAGGCGACGGCCTTGCGGTGGACGTGTCCGATCCCCTGGTGGAGCTGGGCGATGCGCGTACTGTGCTGCGGCGCATCCTGATTGCCTGGCTGGCGGCGATCGCGCTGGCCGCGATCATCGTAGTCGGGCACTGACGCGCGCCGCCTGTCTCCCCAGGCGCGTCCCCTCAGGCACAGGCGCCGCGCAGCGCCCGCACGTCCGCCTCCAGGCGCGCTGCATCGGCGTGCTG
>JAEZQS010000002.1 GCA_023412995.1 Pseudomonadota bacterium | reverse complement strand
CTGCTGCTCCCGCGATCGCGCCGGCGCCTCCCGCGCCGCCCGCCGCACCAGGCGAGCCGGCGCCGCCCTCACCACCTGCACCGCCGATGGCGTGATCGCCGCCGCGTGCGCGAGTGGTGTCACGCCGATACACCCGATCCTCACGCGGCCCCATCGACCGCGACGCGGAAATTCTCCCCATCCCGCGACGGGAGCGCATCGCGGCCCGTCGCCGCTGCAGCCGGACGTGCGGCAGCGGCGGTTACCCCATCGACTCCAGCGCCTGCCAGCGCGCGTACGCCGCGTCGAGGTCCGCCTGCAGCGCGGCAAGTTCGTCGTTGGCCGCGACGATGGCGGCGCTGTCCTGCTGGTAGAAGGCCGGATCCTGCATGCGCAGGCCAAACGCGGCAATGCGGGATTCGAGCTCTTCGATCCGTGCCGGAAGCTGCTCGAGTTCGCGTGCCTCGCGGTAGCCCGGCTTGCGGCGCGCCGGGGCCGGCGCGCTCGCGACCGGTGCGCCTGGCGGCCCGCTCACCGTGTCCCGGGCTGACGCCGATCGCGACGCCGGCGCTGCCACCGGCTTGTCCCACCCGGGTCGTACCTCGCCTCCCTGCCGCAGCCAGTCGCTGTAGCCGCCGACGTATTCGCCGACCCGTCCGTCGCCTTCCAGCACCAGCGTGCCGCTGACCACGTTGTCGAGGAAGTCGCGGTCGTGCGAGACCAGCAGCAGCGTGCCGGCGTAGTTCGCCAGCAGGTCCTCCAGCAGTTCGAGTGTCTCGACGTCGAGGTCGTTGGTGGGCTCGTCCATCACCAGCAGGTTCGACGGCCGCGCGAACAGCCGCGCCAACAGCAGGCGGTTGCGCTCGCCACCGGACAACGCGGTGATCGGCGCGCGTGCGCGGTCCGGCGCGAACAGGAAATCCTGCAGGTAGCCCAGCACGTGCTTGCGCGCGCCACCGACCTCGATGAATTCGCGTCCCTCGGCGACGTTGTCGAGCGCCGAAAGATCTTCGCGCAGCTGCGCGCGGTGCTGGTCGAACCAGGCAATGTCCACCTGGGTACCCAGCCGCACCTCGCCGGTGGAGGGCGCCAGCTGGCCGAGCAGCAGGCGCAGCAGCGTGGTCTTGCCCGAACCGTTCGGCCCGATCAGCCCGATGCGGTCGCCCCGCAGGATGGTGGTGGAGAAGCCGCGGATGACCTCGTGCCCGTTCCAGCCGAAGCCGACGTCCCGCGCCTCGATCACCTTGCGCCCGGAGGGCGCCGACGTGGCGCTGGCGAGCCTGGCGTTGCCGCCGGCGACGCGGCGCGCCGCGCGTTCGCGGCGCATCGCTTCCAGCGCCCGCACGCGACCCTCGTTGCGCGTGCGCCGCGCCTTGATGCCTTGGCGGATCCACACTTCCTCCTGCGCCAGCTTGCGGTCGAACTGCGCATGGGCAAGCGCCTCGGCATGCTGGCGCTCCTCGCGCCGGCGCAGGTAGTTGGCGTAGCCGCCTGGCCAGCTCGTCACCTGGCCACGGTCGATCTCGACGATGCGGGTGGCGAGCGCGCGCAGGAAGCGCCGGTCGTGGGTGACGAATACCACGCTGCCGCCGAAACCGAGCAGCAGCTGCTCCAGCCAGGCGATCGCCTCGATGTCGAGGTGGTTGGTGGGCTCGTCCAGCAGCAGCAGGTCGGGTTCGGTCACCAGCGCCTGCGCCAGCAGCACGCGCCGCTTCATCCCGCCCGACAACGTGGCGAACTCCACCTCGCCCGGCAGTTCAAGGCGGGCGAGGACGCGATCGACGCGCCGGTCGAGGTCCCAACCCTGCCCGGCCTCGATGCGCGCCTGCACCTGCGTCATGGCCGCCGCGTTGCCCGGCACGTCGAGGTGCAGCGCGAGCCGATGGAACTCGGCGACGTCTGCGCCCAGCGCGCCGAGTGGGGCGGCCACCACGTCGAACACCGTGCCATGGGTCGCCTGCGGCACTTCCTGCGCCAGCCGCGCGATGCGCGCGCCATCGGCCACCCGCACCTCGCCATCATCGGGTTGCAGTTCACCCGCCAGCAGCTTCAGCAGCGTGGACTTGCCGGCGCCGTTGCGCCCGACCACGCAGACGCGCTCGCCGGGCTCGATCGCCAGCGCCACCCGCTCCAGCAGCAGGGGACCACCGACCGAGTAGTCGACATCGAGGAACTGGACCAGGGACATGCGGGGCGCGCGGGAAGGAGGGTCCGCTATTGTGCCCTGCCGATGCCGTCCCATCGCTGCACGCCGTGGCTGGCCGGGCGCGGGTCGCCTCTGGCACAGTGGGGCCATGTCCCACTCGCCTTTCCGCAAGGCGCTGCGCGCGGCGTTGCCTTTGGCGCTGGCCCTTGCCGCTGCCGCCTGCGCCCCCTTGCCGCCGCGAAACCCGCTGGCGACCTGGGTGCCCTCGCCCAACCACGAGCCACGCCGCGCCGTACTGGTCGTGCTGCATGCGACCGAGCAGGACTCGGTGGCGGAAAGCCTCGCCACCCTGCGCAGCCACAACAGTGGCGGCCCGGTCAGCGCGCACTACCTCATCGGACGCGACGGCCAAGCCTTCCAGCTCGTCGCCGACAGCGAACGCGCCTGGCACGCCGGCGCCGGCCACTGGGGCACCATCACCGACGTCAACTCGGCCTCCATCGGCATCGAGCTCGACAACGATGGCACCGCGCCCTTCCCCGATGCCCAGGTCGAGGGGCTGCTGCGCCTGCTCGAGGATCTCACCACGCGCCTGCGCATCGCGCGCACGCAGGTGATCGGCCATGCGGACTTCGCTCCCACGCGCAAGGTCGACCCGGGCCGCCGGTTCCCGTGGCAGCGCCTGGCCGAGGCCGGTTTCGGGCTCTGGCCACGCGGCGATCTTGCCGAAGCACCGCCGGAATTCGACCCATGGCTTGCACTGCAAGCCATCGGCTATCCGCTGCAGGATCGCGCCGCCACCGTGCGCGCCTTCCATCGCCACTTCCGCGCCATGGAAACCGACCAGCTGGATGACACCGACCGGCGCATCCTGCAGGCGCTGGTCGCGCAAGGTGGCGGCGAGGGTACGCCCTGACCGGCAGCGACGCGGGAGCAAGGCGCTACCATCGGCGGATGACGAACCGCCTCTCAGTCGCGCCGATGATGGACTGGACCGACCGCCACTGCCGGTTCTTCCACCGGCTGCTGGCGCCGCATGCGCGGCTGTACACCGAGATGGTCACGGCGCAGGCGGTGGTGCATGGCGACCGCGAACGCCTGCTCGGTTTCGACCCGGCAGAGCGCCCGCTGGCGCTGCAGCTGGGTGGAGCGGAGCCGGCCCTGCTCGCCGACGCCGCGCGCATCGGCGTGGCGCTCGGCTACGACGAGATCAACCTCAACGTCGGCTGCCCGTCCGACCGCGTGCAGTCCGGACGGTTCGGCGCCTGCCTGATGCGGGAACCCGTATTGGTCGCCGACTGCGTGCGCGCCATGCGCGAAGCGGTTTCGCACACCGGCGCCGTCGTGACGGTGAAGTGCCGCACTGGCGTCGACGAGCAGGACGAGTACGCGGCCCTCGCCGCGTTTGTCGACGCCGTGCAGGCAACCGGCTGCGATACCTTCATCGTGCATGCGCGCAAGGCGTGGCTGTCGGGTCTCTCGCCGAAGGAGAACCGGGAGATCCCGCCGCTCAACTATGCACGCGTGTACCGCCTGAAGCAGGAGCACCCGTCCCTGACGGTCGTGATCAATGGCGGCATCGCCACGGTGGATGCGGTGCACGAACACCTGCGCCAAGTCGATGGCGTGATGCTGGGGCGCACCGCCTACCACGAGCCGTACCGGCTGGCGGAAATCGAGCACGCGCTGTCCGGTACGCCGCTGCCGGATCGCGACGAGGTGCTCGCGCGCCTGCGCCCGCATGCGGAGGCGCACCTTGCGCGGGGCGGGCGCCTGCAGCACGTCACCCGCCACATCCTTGGTTTGTACCAGGGTCTTCCGGGCGCGCGGGCCTTCCGCCGCGTGCTGAGCGAACGCGCACATCGCGAGGGTGCGGGGTGGGAAGTGGTCGAAGCGGCGATGGCGGCGCGCCGCGGCACCTAGGTCGCAGACGCGCAGCGCAGCCGCCACGCAACCAGCGGTTCCGTACGCGTCAGGTCGTTGCCGACGCCTGCTCGAACGGCAGCGTCACCGCGCCCGTCGCCTCGACCGCCGAACGCACCACCGCGGCGCACCCCTTGTCATCGTCCACCACGACCAGGATGCGGCCGGCGTCGATCTCCTCCTCGAAGCGGCGGCGCACGGGATTGGGCAGGCCGGACCCGAACAACGCCGATGACCAGCCGCCGACCGCGGCGCCGATCGCGGCGAGCAGTCCGATGCCGGCCACGGTGATGCCGAGCGGCGGGATCGCCACGCCGATGAGGCCCGCGATGAGGCCGGTCGCGCCGCCGGCGGCAGCGCCACGCAGGCCGGCCGGCACGGTGTCGCCCGAGGCTTCGAGGCGGCCCTCGGGGATGGAATCCATTTCGATGTCCGAGCGTGCGATGATGGATACCGCCTCGTCGGGCACGCCGGCCTGGCGCGCGGCGGCAACCGCCTCGCGCGCTGCCGTCACATCGGGCGTGCTGAAGACCTGTCGCGTTTTCATCCGCTTCTCCGCCGTTGCGCGAGGGCTCGCGGTGGGTGCCCGCCGTTCGACGCTAGTGGCCGCGGGCCCAACCCCGCCTTAATGCAGCGGTGCGCCGTAGCGGCCGCTATCATCGCGGCTTCGCGCTGAGTGGAGAGAGGCAATGGAACTCGAGGGCAAGGCCGTTGTGGTGACGGGCGCATTCGGCACGCTGGGGGCCGCGGTCGTGCGTGGCCTGGGCCAAGCGGGTGCGCGCGTCGGCGCCATCGATCGCGCCGCGGCACCCGCAAGCCTTGCCGGCAGCGCCCACTCGCAGGGTGGCGTGGACCTGGCCGATGCAACGGCCGCCACCGCGGCCCTCGATGCCGCCGCGGCGGCGCTGGGTGGACTGGATGCCCTCGTCAACATTGCCGGCGCGTTCCGCTGGGAAAAGATCGAAGGCGGCGCGCTCGACACCTGGGATTTCCTTTATCGCGTCAACCTGCGCACCGCCGTCGCCGCCAGCCAGGCCGCCCTGCCCCACCTGCGCCGGCGCGGCAGCGGCCGCATCGTCAACATCGGTGCCAACGCGGCCACCCGCGCCGGCAGCGGCATGGGCGCCTACACCGCCTCGAAATCCGGCGTCGCGCGACTCACCGAAGCGCTCGCCGAGGAACTCAAGGACGCGGGCATCACCGTCAACGCGATCCTGCCCAGCATCATCGACACCGCGCCCAATCGCGCCGACATGCCCGACGCGGACTTCAGCCGCTGGGTCACGCCCGGACAGCTGACCGACGTGATCGCGTTCCTCCTGTCCGATCGCGCCAGCGCGATCACGGGTGCGCTGGTGCCGGTGGTGGGGCGGGTGTAGCGGCTGCCAGCGCTTTTGTGTCGCTGCCCTTCGCCAAAGCCAGCGACCCGAACGCCTGCCAGCCGGCCCAGTTGAACGGATGGCGGAACATGCGGCTGTGGCGGAGCGCGCGTTGCGCGGCGGTGAGTGCGGCGGCGGCATCGTGGCCAGGATCGGCCGACAGCGCGGAGTAGAAGGCCGGCACCCAGATGCCGGATGCGGTGTCGCTGACCGGCCACAGCGCGGCGACGACCTGCCCGGCGCCGGCCCGCGACACGGCCGAAGCAAAGCCGATGCTCCCTCTTGCGGCGTCGCCGCTGTCGCCAAGCTGGCAGGCATCGAGCACCACGAGTGGCGAACGCACGCCCTGCTGCAAGACGTCGAGCCAGCTGAGGAACTGTGGCAGCTTGCCCGCGGCTTCCGGGTCGAGCCAGATGCCGGCGTAGCCGAGGCGACCGGGCTGCGAGGTGCCATGTGCGGCGACGTGCAGCCACGTGTCGGCTCTGCCCAGGAGCTCGAGCACCTGGCTGCGGGTAGCGTGCGCGGGTGCTGCGATCTCGAGCGCTGTGACGAGTGCCTCCCGGATCGCGGAAGGCGCATCACCCGCCCGGGCGAGTTCCCCCAGTGCAACGGAGGACGTACCGGACTGGTCCGCGACCACCACGGCGAGGCGTTGCACCGGTGATACGGCATGGTTCGCATCGGCATGCGCCAGCTGCACCAGACTGACCGGCGTCGTCTCGACCAGTGGCCCGCCAGCGCCTGGCCAGGCAAGCATCGGCCAAGGCAGCGCATCGAGCAGGCTGCCAGCCAGCACGAGCAGGCGTTTGGGCGGCTCGCCGGAAGGCACGTTCCGCCAAAGATCGGTGGACACCGCCTTTGCGGCAGCATCGATGTCGCCTGGAGACGACCCTGCATCGAGCAGCAGCTTGCGCAACCGCGCACCATGCTCGCGCACGGTTGCTGGAGTCGCCGCGTCCAGCACCTGCGCGGAGTCACGCGTGACCAGCAGCACGGCCCCATGATCCTCCGATTGCAGCCACGCCATTAACGCGAAGCGCTCCCCCAACGCCGACTGCAGGCTGGCGAGGGTGAATGGCGCAGCGCCCACGGGCGATGCAGGACCCGCGTCGGTGCTCGCCAGAAGCGACATCAGGGCTTGCTGGCTTTGCACGGCGCGTGGCGCAGTGCTCGATACCGCGCCCAGCAGCAGCTCGCGCGCGACCGCCGTGTCGAACGCAGCGCCATTGGAAACGGTCGGTGGGCTTCCCCGGCCTGCGCCGAGCTGGGCACGCAGTGACAGCCAATGCCAGGCGTCGCTCGCCCTCTGCTGGCTGGAACGAGACGGCGATGGCGACGCGTCGGCGGCTCCTGCCAAGGCGACGGCCTGCAACTTGTCCGCCTGCCGCGCAACCAGATGTCTCAGCACGCCGCTGCCACTGGCTGCCGCAACACGGCCAATCGCCTGCATGCCATCGTCGACGGCGGCCAATGCGCGCGGACGGTCGCCGCGTGCACGCCAGTACATCGCCTCGAGCCGCGAGCGCTCGATCATGGGCGAAAGTCCCAGGGTTTTCCCCTCCAGCTCATCGAGGCCAGCCCGCGCCATGGCCAGGACCCCGTGCCGGATCCGGCGCTCGATGTCGAGCAGGCGCATCGCCGGCTGGTTGAGCGGACTTACACCAGCCAGCGACGGCCACGCCCGGTCGACCTCCGCGACCTGACCGAGGTCGAGCTGGATTCGAGCGCTCGCGAGCAGTGCCTCCTCGTGGTAGCGCTTTGCGCCAATGCGGGCAAAAATGCGCTGGGCCGCCTGCGCCCACGTGAGCGCATGGGTCAGGTTGCCGTCGGCGCGCGCAACGCGCGCGAGTGCAAGAAGCGACTTGGCCGTATCGGAGGTCCCACCGCGCTGCCTCACCAGGCGCAACGCCCGGGTGATTGCCCGGTAGGCCTCATCATGTGCACCGATCTCGCGGTAGATCGTGGCGCTTCTCAGTAGTGCCGCGATTTCCCAGGCCGCCGGTTGAGCGACCTCGCGTGGGAAGGCCTCGAATGCAAGCCGCGCGGCGTCGGCTGCCTGCAGCGCGCCGTCGATATCGCCGCGCAACAGCGCCAGATCGCAGAGAACCAGTTCGATGCGCCCGCGCAACATCGGTCCGTACGTTCCGATGGCGAGAGGCAGCGCCTCGCGTGCCAGCACCTCACCTTTCCGGGCATGGCCAAGGTCAAGCTCCAGCATCGCCGCATTGCGCAGCACGTTCGCCAGTTCCAGGTGCTCGCCGAGCCGCCTGAATCCGCTGGCAGCTGCCGCATGGCAACCGACCGCCTCTTCCCACCTGCCAAGAAAAGCCAGTGCCGTGCAGCCGGCCGATGCAACCCGCACGTCGTAATATGCGCGCTCGCGTGCCGGCACGTTCGTCTTTTGCGCCAGCGACAGCGCCTCCCGATACAGGTTGCGCTCGTTGAGCAGTTCCACCTGCGCAGCGCGCGCCGCCGCGGCGCGGGCGCGGTCACCGAGATGCTGCCAAAGCACCTCCACCTTGGCGAATGCATCGGTCGCTGCGTCGTACCGTCCCCCGGCCAGCAATGCCTGCGCGCGTACATGCCAGGCAAGCGCCTGATCATGGAGATCACCCGTAGCACGCGCGAAACCCTCGATTTCGGCGAGCAAGGGATCAAGTGCGTCGCTCGCAATGGGCAGCGTCGCCTTCCTTGCAATCGGTCCGAATCGGTCGAGCCATGCGCGCCTTCGTGCAGTACCGGCTGCATCTGGACAGTGCAAGGTGATCAGCGCCGGATTGCGGCCTCCCTGACCGCGTGCACGCGCGATCGAGAATCGCCTCGGTCTGGACGCATCCAGCCAGTGCACTCCTAGACGCGGCGGAATTGGCACGCTGCCTGGCGGTCCAGCAGGGTCGGTCGTGACATCCAAGTCTCGTCCATTTGAGTCGACTTCAACCCAGGCGCCGGGCGTTGCCAGCCTTACATCGACCAGCACCCGCTCATGCGTGAGCGGCAGTTTCTGCACTT
>JAEZQS010000344.1 GCA_023412995.1 Pseudomonadota bacterium | reverse complement strand
CGGCGTGCGCCAACAGCGCCGCCGCCTGCGCCGCCGTTCCGGCTGGGTCGCGCTGGCAGCGGCGGCCGTGCTCGCACTGGCGGTCGGGCTCGTCCAGCGCCAGCCGGCGTCCACCGACCTCGCCGACCTCGTGGCCCGGCATGTCAACGGCCACGAGCGCGCGGCGCTGGCGCTGCGCACGCCGGTGCCGCCGCAGGAGGTCGCCGACGCGTTTGCCGCGCGCGGCATCCCCCTCGGCTGGGTGCCGCAGGGAGTCAGCTATGTGCGCGACTGCGCCCTCGGTCCGTGGCGCTCCGTGCACATGGTGGTGCCGGCCGGCGACGCGCCGGTCAGCGTGCTGTACGTGCTGGGCGGGGTTGACCGCAGCCGCCGCGAGTTCCGGCGCGATGCACTGCTCGGGCGGATCGTGCCCGTGGCGGACGGCGCGCTCGTGATGGCGGCAACGACGCGCGCCTCCTTCGACGCGATCGAGCGCCGCTGGCGCGACGCCATCGAGGGTCCGCCGCGGATTGCCGCGGGCAGCCGCTGAAGCAGGCCCGGCCTGCCGGAGCTTGCGGATCGCAAACCGCCACGGCACCGCGCGGCCCCCTCGGCACGCCAGTGGCGCATCCCGAAACCGCAATCCGCGCTTTTCCCCGATAATGACGGCTTCCGCGTGCCGCCCGACCCTGTCATGCCCGAGCTTTCCGTCGTTGTACCGGTCTACAACGAGCAGGACAACATCCTGCCGTTGCTGGCGGAAATCGCCGCTGCGCTGCGCGGACGGGGTGCCTACGAGGTCGTCTACATAGACGACGCCAGCAGCGACAACACCTTGGGCGTGCTGACCCGCGCCCGCATGCTGCACCCGGAGCTGCGCGTGCTGCACCACCGCGAGCGCAGCGGCCAGAGCACCGCCATCCGCAATGGCGTCAAGGCGGCGCGCGGGCGCTGGATCGCCACCCTCGACGGCGATGGCCAGAACGATCCCGCCGACATCCCGAAACTGCTGGCCATGCGCGACGGCTCGCCGCCGGACATCCGCCTGTTCGCGGGCTGGCGCGTCAACCGCCAGGATTCGGGCAGCAAGCGCTGGGCATCGCGCTGGGCCAACGCGATCCGTTCGCGCCTGCTGCGCGACGAGACGCCCGATACCGGCTGCGGCATCAAGCTGTTCGAGCGGGCCGCGTTCCTCGACCTGCCCTACTTCGACCACATGCACCGCTTCCTGCCGGCGCTGGTGCAGCGTGCCGGCTGGCAGGTGCGCAGCGTGCCGGTCAACCACCGCCCGCGCGGCACCGGCATCTCCAAGTACAACAACCTGAACCGGGCGCTGGTGGGCATCGCCGACCTGCGCGGCGTGGCCTGGCTGATCCGCCGATCGAAGCGGACGGCGGTGGAGGAAGTCTGACGGCATGCTGGCAGCGGCCGGCGAGCGTGCCGGCCGGCATACGCCATCCGCCTGCGGCACGCTGCCGCCCCGCTTGCCGGAACCCCTGCCATGCGCTATAAAGCGCGGCTCCCTGCAGCCCATTGCCCACGAGGGCACGCGGATCCGTGGCAATGCGGTCCGCCCGCGTACGGCTCAGGTCCTCCAGCACCGCATGGCGCATCGCCGCCGCTGGGCCGCCACCGTCCTGGCCAAGGACGGGCAACACGATCACACGAGGTTCGCATGGCCAAGGTCTGCCAGGTCACCGGAAAGGGTACCCAGTCCGGCAACAATGTTTCCCACGCCAACAACAAGACGCGGCGCCGCTGGCTGCCGAACCTGCACGAACGCCGCTTCTGGGTGCCGAGCGAGAATCGCTGGGTCCACCTGCGCGTGTCCAGCCACGGGCTGCGCACGATCGACAAGCGCGGCATCGATGTCGTCGTCGCCGAGCTGCGCAAGCGCGGCGAGAAAATCTGAGGAGGACTGAACCATGGCATCCAAGCGCGACAAGATCCGCCTGATCTCCTCGGCCGGAACCGGTCATTTCTACACGACCGACAAGAACAAGAAGAACACGCCCGAGAAGATGGCAGTGAAGAAGTACGACCCGGTCGTGCGCAAGCACGTCGAGTACAAGGAAGGCAAGATCAAGTAATCCGCCGCGCCGCGCGCGCAGGCATCGCGGCCGGGCAACCCCCGGCCGCTTGCCGGAACCCGCCCGCGTGGCGGGTTTTCTTTTGCAGCGGCCCCTGCCGGCTGCAGCGGGCGTCAGTCGTCCGTTGCCGCCTGGCAGCCGAGCAGGTCGCTGTCGGTGATCGTCCATTCGTCGCTGCCGCCGCACAGCGGCACGCTCTCGAGGACGCACGCGTCGCCGTCCTCGTCGACCAGGCGGACGTCGTACTTGTCGCACGGAATGCCGGTCAGCGTGAACTCGTCGCCATGGCCGATCACGTCGTCGCCGAGCTGGTCTTCGCCCCACTCGTCGTTGCGCGACTCGTCGACGTACAGCTCGTGGATTTCCCACTGGGACGCGTTGCGCAGGACGATCTGGCCGTCCTTCGCCGCGGCGGCGGCCGGGGCACAGGCAAGCGCAAGGAGCAGCGCCGCCGCAGCGGCACGGAAGGTGTGGTGCATGGTGGTGTTCCCCTGGATGTCGGCGGGCGCCGACGACCCGAATTGAACACAGGCACTTGCTTCCTGGCAAGCACCCGCGGGCATCAGACCCCCTCGCGCGGCGGGATGGTGTCCGCCGCGTCGTCTTCACGCCCATCGTGCGCGAGGCGTCGGGCCACCGCAGCGCATGGGCGACGGCGCTTTCAAGCCCTCCCCTTCAAGGGGAGGGCTGGGGTGGGGATGGTGTCCGCCGCGTCGTCTCCACGCCCATCGT
>JAEZQS010000286.1 GCA_023412995.1 Pseudomonadota bacterium | reverse complement strand
CGTCCCGACGGCGCCGGCAGCGTGCACGCGGCGGACGGCGGGCCGGCGTCGGCCGGCGGCTCCGGCATCGACTACCACTACGAGCACCGCATCGACCCGCCTGCCGTGATCAACAGCTTCCCGCATGACTGGACGCCCTGGTATCCGGAAGACCAGTACCAGATGGCGAAGTGGAACCAGCATGGTGGCGACGTCTTCCGCGTCTACACCACGCCGACCGGCGACTGGGCCTGGGAGAACGACCGCTTCGACCTCGCCGGATGGCCCTCCAATGACGACATGGTCGCGCAGTTCGGTGAAGGCTGGGGCGCCAACACGCTCGGCATCACCTATTCACGCTGGTTCGGCAACGGCGCGATCGTGGAGGCGGACGTCGCCCTCAACCCGGCGTTCTGCTGGACGATGGACGAGCGCGAGGCGCTGGATGACGACCAGTCCTGCTGGGGCTACCGCCAGACCCTGCTGCACGAGCTGGGCCATGCCTGGGGACTCGCGCACCCGTGGGAGACGCAGTCGGTCTGGTGGGACTCGGTGATGAACTATTCGCCGAAGAACTACCGCTTCGCGCACCTCTTCAGCGACGACACCAATGCCATCCGTGCCGCGTTCGCGGGTCCGGCGATCCATGATGCCCTGCTCGGCCTCTACACCACGGCTGCCGGTGGCGCTTCCGGATCGCTCTACTCGGCGACGCAGGCGGCCGACATCGACGTGCACCACGACGAGGACCTTGCGCCGTGGGTGGGACGCCAGTTCAAGATCGAGAATCTCGGCACGGACGAGGTCCTTTCTCCGACGGTCGAGTTCTACCTCAGCCGGCAGCGGATGGACTGGAATGCGGGATACGTCTTCCTCGGCAGCGGTTCGTACGCCTCGGTGCCGACGTACTCGACGTGGACCTTCTGGTTGCCGTTCCTGCCCGTGCCCGCGGCGACGCCGACCGGCGACTACTGGCTGTCCGCCTACCTGCCGGCCAGCGACGCGAACATGGACAACAACAGCGCCTGGGCGGACGAGGACGTGCGCGTGCGCGTGCACAACAACCCGGCCTGGCTGGTCCCGCAACCCGCTTGGCAACTGAGCGGCCAAGGCGCGCTTGGCCCGCACGGCGACTGGTGGTTCGAATTCGCCGGCGAAGCCGGCACGACCTACCACTTCAGCTTGTGCCCGGAAAGCGGCGGCTGGGCCACGTTCGACACCACGCTCACGCTCTACCAGGCGGGCAGCGAGCTGGCGTACGCGGACGATTCCTGCGGCCTGCAGTCGCAGATAGACTGGACCGCGCCGTACGCGGCCACCTTCCGCATCCGGGTCGGCAGTTACCTCGATGCCTACGAAGGCGCATTCCAGCTCGGCTACCGCAGCGAGATCGACGACACCGTCTTCGGCGACGGATTCGACGGCTAGGCGTGCCTTCGGAACGGCGCGTTGCCGGGTTGCTCATGCCGTCGCAGGAGCGCTGCAAGCGCGCCGCGGGGTCTCAGGTCGCGATGCTGGCAGGGGTGTTCGTCGCACGCGCGGTTGCGTGGTCGCGGCTGCGCCGCTCCTACGAAAAGCCGTTGCCGTCGTAGGAGCGCTGCAAGCGCGACCGGGGAGTGGCAGGTCGCGTCGCCAATTCGATGCGTTCGTCGGCTGTGCGGTTTCGCAATCGCGGCCGCGCCGCTCTCGCAACTGCACCCGGGATCCTGGATCACGCGGGTCCTGCCTGGCCAGCGTGCACCCCGGCGTGCCCGCGCCGGCACGGCTGGAACGTTCGCGTGAATCGCCTGCCTGCCCGGCTCAGAACCCTTCGCCGGACTGGAACACCACGCGTCCGCCGGCAACCACCCGTCGCGCCAGCAGGCCGCCGATCCAGTAGCACAGCTCGGCCGGCTGGCGTGCCGCCCAGGCGACGAAGTCGGCGCGCTGGCCGGGTTCGAGCGTGCCGCGGTCGCCGAGGCCGAGGGCGCGAGCGGCATGCAAGGTCGTCCCGCGCAGCGCTTCATCGGGAGTGAGGCGGAACAACGTGCAGGCCATTCCCATCGCCAGGCGCAACGAGAGCAGGGGCGAGGTGCCGGGGTTGCAGTCGGTGGCGATGGCGATCGGCACGCCGGCTTGGCGCAGCTGCTCGATGGGTGGCAGGCGCGTCTCGCGCAGCGCATAGAACGCGCCGGGAAGCAGGACGGCCACCGTGCCGCTCGCCGCCATGGCGCGGATGCCGGCGTCGCCGGCGTGTTCGAGATGGTCGGCCGAGAGGGCGCCGAAGCCGGCTGCGAGCCCGGCGCCGCCGGAGTCGGACAACTGGTCGGCGTGCAGTTTGACGCGCAGGCCCAGCCCACGTGCCGCCTCTAACACGCGCCGCGTCTGCGCCGGGCTGAAGGCGATGCGTTCGCAGAAGGCATCGACGGCGTCCGCCAGTCCCTCGCCGGCAGCAGCCGGCAGGATCGCGGTGCAGACATGGTCGATGTAATCGTCCGCGCGGCCGTGGTATTCCGGCGGCAGTGCGTGTGCCGCCAGCAGGGTGGTGCGGACGGTGATGCCGAGTTCCAAGCCGATGCGTCGCGCCACCCGCAGCATGCGCAGCTCGCTGGCGCAGTCCAGGCCGTAGCCGGATTTCACCTCGAGCGTGGTGGCGCCATCGGCCAGCAGCGCGCGTGCGCGCGGAAGCGACTGCGCCAGCAGTTCCGCCTCGCTGGCGGCGCGGGTCGCGCGCACGCTGGAGGCGATGCCGCCGCCGGCGAGGGCAATCTCCTCGTAGCTGGCGCCCTCCAGCCGCTGTTCGAACTCGGCGGCGCGGTCGCCGCCGAACACCA
>JAEZQS010000267.1 GCA_023412995.1 Pseudomonadota bacterium | reverse complement strand
GGCGCGCTGCGGCGCCAGCGCCGGCACGCCATGGCGCCGCAACGCGCGTTGCGTTCCGGCCCCCACCGCGACGACGAGGCGCGGCAGCTTCGCAGGAACGAGCGGCAGCAGGCGGGCGGCGAAGCGCACGGCGGCAGGGCTGATGAAGATGCAGGCGTCCGCGGACTGCTGAGCGACCAGCGCCGCGCGCGCCTTCGCGGCGTCGGGAGCCGGACGCAGCGACAGCCCCGGCAATCGCAGCGGCGTGCCGCCGGCCTCGCGGATGCGACGCAGGAACGCCGCCGGCGCGGCAGGCCGGGTGACCACCACCGTCGTGCCGGCCAGCGCCTTGCGGGGGGTTGCTGCCATGGCCGCACGCTCGCCCGGGAGGCGTGGATGATAACGGCAGGGGCGAGGGCCGAGGGCCGATGGGCGAAGGAACAGCGGGGCAGAAGCAACGGCAGGCGCCCCGGATGCCCGGCACGCGCAACCCATGCGAAGCCTGTGCCGGCGACAGCGGCGTGCCGCGTGTTCTCGACCCCGCCCCTGGCCGCTCGCCGCTCGCCCTCGCCCCCGGGCCCCCGTTCCCGCACACTCGCACGCACTGCCGCCAGGGGTGCCCGCATGACCTTGCCACCGACCGATGCCGTTGCCGCGCTGGAGCGCGAGGTGCTCGAGGGTATTCCGCTGGCGCGTGCGATGGCGTTGCGCGTCGAGACGTGGGACGGCGCGACGCTCGGCCTGGCCGCACCGCTGGCGCCGAACGTGAACGACAAGGGCTGCGCGTTTGGCGGCAGCCTGGCGAGCCTGATGACGCTGGCGGGATGGGGCCTGCTGACTCTTGCGCTCGGCGCACGCGGCATCGTGGCCGACATCTACGTGCAGGACAGCAGTATCCGCTACCTCGCGCCGGTGTGGCAGGACTTCCGCGCCGTCGCGCGGCTGGCTCCGCCCGATGGCATCGAGGATTTCGTCGCCGCGTTCGGTGCGCGCGGCAAGGCGCGCGCGCGCCTGTACTGCACGGTGCCGCTGGCCGATGGCAGCGACGCGGCCGTGCTGGAGGCGGCCTTCGTGGCGATCGCGCGGCGCTGACGGCCCTGCCGCGTTGCTGCACAATGGCCACTGTCCAGCGCCGGGGTGCGCGATGGCTACGGGAGCAGGCGCAATGACGGGACGAACTGCGGGAACAGCCCTGGCACTGCTGCTGCTCGCCGCGTGCGCGAGCCACGAGATCCGCTCGCGCCAGGTCATCCTCGACGAAACCCTGCGCTCCTATGCCGCGACCATCCGCTGGGGCGACTTCGAGCAGGCGCAGTCCTTCCTCGACCCCGCGCTGCGCGCCAGCCATCCGCCGACTTCGCTGGAAATGGCGCGCTACCGCCAGGTCCAGGTGAGCGGCTACGACGAGCAGCCGGCGCAGCCGGTGGGCGAGGACGAGATCCGCCAGACCGTGCGCATCGGCCTGGTCAACGTCAATACGCAAAGCGCGCGCAGCATCGTCGATCGCCAGGTGTGGAAGTACGACGCCGAGGCCCGCCGCTGGTGGCTGACCTCCGGCCTGCCGGACATCTCCCGGGCCGAATGAACTGACCGGGATGCCCGATGCGGCAAGCGCGTGCGGACGGGCAGCATTCGCGCGAACGCCGGGGTGACAGGTCGCCGCTGGAGGTTGTCCTGTCGGGGATTGCTTCCCCCTGTGTGCCCGGCGTGTCCGGTGTTGAAGGCTTGCGATCCGGTGCCCGGGCCTTCCGTCGACCCCCGCTTCAGCAGCCTATAATCCGCAGCCGCCCCGCCGCCGTGCCGCTGCCCATGTCCGACATCCTGCACCGCCTGCCCGAGTTCCTCGCCAACCACCTGGTCCTGACCCTCGCCTTCATCGGCGCGCTGCTGGCACTGGTCGCGGTGGAGGCGCAGCGCTTCCTGCGTGGCTACGCGGCGCTGACGCCGGCGGGGCTGACCCAGCTGATCAACCGCGAGAATGCCGTGGTGATCGACGTCTCCAGCCAGCAGGATTTCGAGAAGGGCCACGTGCCCGGGGCGCGCCACGTCGCGCCGGGCCAGCTCGATCCCTCCCACAAGGAGATCGCCAGGGCCCGCGAGCTGCCGCTGGCGCTGGTGTGCCGCAACGGCCAGGCATCGGCGCGCGCTGCGCGCAGCCTGCACAAGGCCGGCTTTGCCCGCGTCTTCTGGCTGGAGGGCGGCCTGGCCGCCTGGAACGAGGCGCACATGCCGCTGGCAACCGGGCGCGCCTGAGCCCGCCATGGCTGGGCGGGCGATGCGCCCGCCGCGCGTCCATGGGATAATCGTTCCCCTTTTTCCCACGTGAGCAAGTCGATGGCAGAGAATCCCCAGGGCAATGGCGCGGCCAACGGCCAGGCGTCGACGCAGCCGGCCCAGGCGCAGCTGACCCTCCAGCGCGTGTACGCCAAGGACGTTTCCTTCGAGGTCCCCGGCGCGCCGCAGATCTACCAGCAGCAGGGCCAGCCCAACGTCGAGCTCAACCTCAGCCAGCGCGTGGCGCAGCTCGGCAACGACCTCTACGAAGTAGTGCTGAGCGTGACCGCCACCTGCAAGGTCGAGGACAAGACCGCCTACCTCGCCGAAGTGCACCAGGCCGGCATCTTCGGCCTGACCGGGTTTGAGGCGCAGAACCGCGACGCGATCCTGGCCACATACTGCCCCAACGTGCTGTTCCCCTACGTGCGCCAGGCAGTGTCGGACCTGGTGCAGAACGGCGGCTTCCCGCCGTTCCTGTTGCAGCCGATCAACTTCGACGCGCTGTACGCCGA
>JAEZQS010000245.1 GCA_023412995.1 Pseudomonadota bacterium | reverse complement strand
ATGGTGCCCGTGGCCGGGGCAGCCGGCAGCGGCGGCGCGGGAGCCGCGACGGGCCCGGTCGGCGGGGGCGGGCTTCCCGCGGGCGCCCTCTGCGCCAGCACGGCAGGAGCGCCCAGTAGCAGGCACTGCGAAATGGCGAGCGCCAGCAGGCGCCGCCCGGATACGCGGTAGGAGGACTGGCGCACGGAGCCGGCTTTCTCGTCGCAACGCAAGGTGCGCTAGCTTGCCGGAAGCGCCAGTGGCGGGCAATGCACGTGGCCAGCGTTCGCTGCGGAGCGCCGAAGGTGCCATGCATCCGGGCGGTTGGCGTCCAGTGACCCTGGCGTAGGATGCGGTGAGCGCAGCGAACCGCATCGCCCGCGACCGGATGGACGAGGCGGTGCGCCTGCGGCGTGCCGATCCTGCGGATTACGGGCCGTGGCCTCGCGGCGTCGCCATCAGGGCTGCGACATGCGCGGCGGCCGAGTCGGCCAGCGCGGTGAGGTCGTACCCGCCTTCGAGGGTGGAGACCAGGCGGCCGCCCGCGTGGCGCTCGGCCCGTTCGACCAGGCGCGCGGTCACCCAGGCGTAGTCCTCGGTTTCCAGCGCCAGGCTGGCGAGCGGATCACGCCGGTGGGCATCGAATCCGGCGGACACCAGCACCAGCTGCGGACGCATTGCCTCGATGGCCGGCAGCACCTCGTCGTCGAACGCGCGGCGGAACGCGCTGCTCCCCGCGGTGGGTGGCAGCGGCACGTGGACCAGGTTGCCCTCGCCGCGATCCTCGCGCGCGCCGGTGCCGGGATACAGCGGCCACTGGTGCGTCGACGCATACAGCACGCGTGGCTCGTTTCGGAAGATATCGGCGGTGCCGTTGCCATGGTGCACGTCGAAATCGATGATCGCGATGCGCTCCAGGCCATGCGCCGCCAGCGCGTGCGCCGCCGCCACCGCGACATTGTTGAACAGGCAGAAGCCCATCGCGGCATCGCGCGCGGCGTGGTGCCCCGGCGGGCGTACCGCGCAGAATGCGCGTCGCACCGGCCCGGCCATCACCGCGTCGACCGCTGCGCACGCCGCGCCTGCCGCCCGCAGCGCCGCCTCGGCCGAGCCGCTCGACTGCACGGTGTCGGGATCGAGCCGTCGCTGCTCGCCAAGCGGCAACGGTGCCAGCACCGCATCGACCAGCGCCGCGTCGTGCACGCGCAGCAGCTGCTCGCGGGTGGCGTCCGGCGCATCGAAACGCGCGAGGGCGGAGAACCCGTCGTCATCGAGCGCGTCCAGCACCGCGCGCAGCCGCGACGGCGATTCGGGATGGCCCGGCCCGGGCGCGTGTGCCAGGCAGGCGGCGTGGGTGAACAGGGCCGTGGGCGCGCGGATGCCCGCCACGCCGGGACTCATTCCGGTTGCGGGCGCTTGCGCCGCTCGTGGTGCCAGAGCACCTCGCCGTGGCCCGACGCACGCGCCAGCACGCGCGAAAGGACGAACAGGAGGTCCGACAGCCGGTTGAGGTAGCGCAGCGGCTCGGCACGCACGCTTTCCGTGCGTGCGAGGGTGACCACGCAGCGTTCCGCGCGGCGGCAGATGGTGCGCGCGAGGTGGCAATGCGCCGACGCGGGGCCACCGCCAGGGAGGATGAATTCCTTCAGCGGCGGCAGGTCGGCATTGAAGCCGTCGAGCGCCTGCTCGAGGCGGTCGATATCGGCGCCGTGCACCATTTCCATGCCGGGGATGCACAGCTCCCCGCCGAGGTCGAACAGCGTGTGTTGCACCTGGACCAGCAGCTCGCGCACGGCCCCGGGAACCTCGCACGCCAGCACCAGGCCGATCGCGCAGTTGAGCTCGTCGGTGGTGCCGTAGGCGGCGACGCGGGGCGAGTCCTTCGGCACGCGGGTGCCGTCACCCAGCCCGGTGCTGCCGTCGTCGCCCGTGCGTGTGTAGATCTTCGAGAGGCGGTTGCCCAAGGCCGGGATTCCGCTTCAGCGGCGCACCGGAACGCCCGCCGCGCCCGGCAACGCCCGCAGGGCCTGCACCGCCAGCACATGCAGCACCGCGGCGATGCCGACGTAAACCAGCGTGGTGCCGAGGTAGGACAGATACCAGTCGCCCATGTTCTGCAGCCAGCCACCGAAGCTGCGCTGCGGCACGTTGGCGCTGATCCAGTAGAAGCTGCCGTTGGATACGAGGAAGCAGGCGCTTGCCGCAACGAGGCTGCTGGCGGCGAGCAGGCCCGCTTCACGCAGGCCGGTGCCCTCGTAACGGCGGCGCAGCCACGCGCCGCCCAGCCACGGCGCGGCATAGCTCGGCAGCAGGAACAGGTAGGCGGTCGAGACGCAGTAATGGCTCCAGAACGGGATGCCCTGGCCGGTGATCACGACGTAGTCGATTGCCACGGCCAGCGCCATCAGCAGCGGAAAGGCGATCCGGCCCCAGCCGCGCAGATAGAACCCGGCAATGAAGAACAGCGCCCATGAGGCGTCCGGCACGGCGCCGAAATGGTTGATGCGGGTGGCCAGCATCACGAGCGCGAGCAGCGCCAGGATGCCGAGGCGCGCGCCGCGCGTGGCCGGAAGGGCGGTGTGTTCCATGGGGCGTTCATCCACTTGTGGCAGGAGGGCAGTTTATCGCAACCACGCGGGCCCCGCCGCGGCGCGCGCCGCGCGGTTATGATCGCGGCGTGGACGATTGCCTCGACGTGCTCATCATTGGCGGCGGCCTGGTCGGCGCCAGCCTCGCCATCGCGCTGGATGGCGCCGGCCTGCGCGTGGCGCTGGCGGAAGCCGCGCCGCCGCGTCTCGACGCCGAGCCGGTTTACGACGAGCGCAACCTGGCCCTGGCGCGGGCCAGTGTCAACGCGCTGCAGGCACTCGGCGTGTTCGATGACGCCATGCCGTCGACTGCAATCCGCCGCATCCACGTCAGCCGGCGCGGCGATTTCGGCGCGGTCCGGCTCGACGCCGCGGCACTTGGCCTGCCTCCCTTCGGCGCGGTGGTGCCGGCGCGTGAACTCGGCAATGCGCTGGTGCGCAGGCTGGACCGCTGCGCATCGCTGCAGCGCCTTGCGCCGGCGCGCGCGGTGGCGATCGCGGCCGGTGCCGAGGCGGTGCAGGTGGAGTTCGACGCAGGCGGCACGCCGCGTCGCCTGTGCACGCGGCTGCTGGTCGGCGCCGATGGCGCCGGATCGTTCGTGCGCGCTGCCTGTGGCATCCAGGCGCTGCGCCACGACTACGACCAGTCCGCCCTCGTCACCACCGTCACCACCGAACGCCCCCTCGAGGGCCAGGCGTGGGAGCGCTTCACCGACAGCGGCCCGGTCGCGCTGCTGCCGCTGGGTGACCGCCGCGCCGGCCTCGTCCTCTGCGTCCCGCGTGCGGAGGCCGACGGCGTGGCGGCACTGGACGACGAGGCCTTCCTCGCTTTCGTGCACGAACGCTTCGGCTGGCGCGCCGGCCGCCTGTCGCGCCCCGGGCGGCGCCAGCCGTTCCCGCTCTTGCGCGTGCTGGCGGCGCAAACCACGGCGCCACGCACCGTGCTGGTCGGCAATGCCGCGCAGACGGTGCATCCGCTGGGTGCGCAGGGCTTCAACCTCGGCCTGCGCGATGCCTTGACCCTTTCCGAACTGCTGCGCGCGCAGCCCGGCGGCGATCCCGGTAGCGCCGACCTGCTCGCCCGCCACGCCGTGCGGCGGCAACCGGACCGCGACGCGACCACCGCCTTCAGCGACGACCTCGTGCGCCTCATGGGCAACCCGTTCCTGCCGCTGCGCCTGGCGCGCTCGCTCGGCTTCCACGCGCTCGATCGCCTCCCGCCGCTCCGGCGCCGCTTCGCCCTGCGCGGCATGGGCTGGCGCGGGGATGCGCCGGCAACCGGGCTGCAGCCATGAGCCGTCGCGCGATGCTCGATGCCATCGTCGTCGGGGCCGGCGCCGTCGGCGGCGCGCTCGCGCTGTCGCTGGCGCGCGACGGGTTCGAGGTGGCGCTGGTGGAAGCGCGCGAGCCGCGTCCGTGGCAGGCGGATGCCGTCGACCTGCGCGTGGTCGCGCTCGCACCCGACGCACGCGCGTTGCTGGACGACCTCGGCGTGTGGCCTGGCATCGCCGCCGCGCGGGCGGGTGCCTATCGCAAGATGACCGTATGGGATGCGCTCGCGCCCGGCACGCTGCACCTCGACGCCGCGGACCGCGGCGAAGCGGCGCTCGGCTGGATCGTCGAGAACCTGCTGGTGCAGCAGGCGCTGTGGCGCGCGCTCGCGGGCGGCGCGCCCGCCGCTGCAGCCGGGGACGGTCGTGCCGCGGTGCGCGTGCATTGCCCGGCCGAAGTGGTCGAACTGGACAACGCGGACGATGCGGTGACCGCCACCCTGGATGACGGCACCCGGTTGCGCGCGCGCCTGCTGGTCGCGGCGGAAGGCGCGATGTCGCCGCTGCGCAGCCGGCTCGGCTTGGGCTTCGATGGCCGCGACTACGGGCAGCGCGCGGTGGTCGCGCACGTCGCCACGGAACGTCCCCACGAACAGACCGCCTGGCAGCGCTTCCTTCCGGGTGGACCGCTCGCCTTCCTGCCGCTCGCCGACGGCCGCAGTTCCATCGTCTGGTCGTTGCCCGAAGCGGACGCCGCGCGCGTGCTCGCGCTCGATGACGAGGCGTTCCGCGGCGAACTCGGCGGCGCCTTCGACTTCCGCCTCGGTCCCATCACCGCGACGACGCCGCGCGCCGCCTTTCCGCTGCGCCTGCGCCTGGCCGATCGCTACCTTGCCGGCCGCTGCCTGCTCGCCGGCGATGCTGCCCACGTCGTGCATCCGCTGGCGGGGCAGGGCATGAACCTCGGCCTGCGCGACGTCGCCTGCCTGCGGCGGGTGCTGAACGAGGCACGCGACCGTGGCAGCGATATCGGCGCCAGCCATGTGCTGCGCCGGTACGAGCGCGACCGTCGCAGCGCCACCACGCTGGCGGCGCAGGGTTTCGACGCGATCGCGCGGGCGTTTGCACCGGAGGCGGTCCCGCTTGCGGCGCTCCGCGGCGCCGCGCTCGGCGTCGCCGGTCGCGTCACGCCGCTGCGGCACCTGCTGATGGACGTGGCGGCCGGACGGATCATGTAGTCGGGAACGGCGGGAATCCGTTCGCATGCATTCCCCGCGGTTCCTGCTTCCGCCACATCGGGCGTGACTGCAGCCCGCCCCGCAGGCCAGGGTGGATGCCCTTTTGCCGGCGCCGACCCGCTTGTCCACCATCTGCCTCAACATGATCGTCAGGAACGAGGCGCACGTGATCGCCCGATGCCTCGCGTCCGTGCGGCCGTTCGTCGACGGCTGCGTGATCGTTGAGCGAAACGCAGGCGCGCTTGCCGTCGGATAACAGCTGCTATCGGCTTACCGGAAACGGCGAAAGAAACGCAGGACGCCGGATGGAACACACCGGCCGTGCGCGAGCGGTGCAGCCTTGCCTGCGGATATCGCGGACGCCCCGCAGCGCTGCATCGCAGCGTGCCCATAAGCCCGCATTGTGCAAGCGTGCCGTCAATCGGACGCACCCCGCTTCCGGCATCGGGAGAAGACGCATGAACGTGCAGCAGATCCTGTGGACCAGCATCGTCCTGTTCGCCATCGCCGCCGGCGGCGGCCTGGTGATGGCCGGCATCCGCGTATCGGGCGATCGCAATCCACCTGCATGGCTCGCCATGCTGCACGGCCTTCTCGCTGCCGCGGGCCTGACGCTGCTGATTTACACCGCCTGCACCGCCGGGCTTCCGCAGTACGCCTTTTGGGGCGTGATCCTGCTGGTGCTTGCGGCGCTGGGCGGGTTGTACCTCAACCTCGGCTACCAGGAAAAACGCGAGCTGCTGCCGAAGACCATCGTGTACGTGCACGCGGCGATTGCGGTGGTGGGCTTCCTGCTGGTGCTGGCCAGCGCCCTGCAGACACCCGGCGTCTAGAGGCGCTCTGCTCATCCGCCGTCGCGGCGAACGCCGGGGGCCGCGCCAAAGGGAAAGACGAGAAGCCTCCGACACCGGGCACACCGAGCACACAGAGGCGAAGCAAGGCAATTAAAAAATCAGGCCGAAGCTTTTGACCTTTTGCGCTTTGGCTTTCCTGTGTGCTCGGTGTGCTCTGGTACAGCGGCCACGCCGAAAACCGGGAATTCGCTTCCGGGATACTGGGAGAAGGCCTGCAGGGCGGGTTGCAAGCCGCCAGCGGGCAGTCCATCCCGATGGCCAGCGGGGTTCCACCAATCCTGCGGTGTTCCCGAGGCCATCATTCCACTGGAGCATCGCGTCGCGACACTGGCGCCCAGTCGGACGGGCAGGCTACTCGATGTGTGGCGCGACGCATTGCTGCGCCAGACTTCCGCTGGTGCGGGTCCGGAGTACGCCTTCCGCGAAGGCGCCGCGCTACCGCTCGTACCGGTAATTCACCCCAGCCCGGTTTCCCGTCGTCGCGTTCTGTGCCTCGAAGCTGAAGCGCTGGTTGAAGAGATAGCGCAGGGTGATCACTTCGCCGGGGGAGAAGAGGCCGACGCCGTAGCTGAGGTAGAGCTTGGGTGAGAGGTACTTGCCGACGGTGAAGGCGGCGCCGCCGAGGGCGGCGCTGTCGGAGACGCTGGCGTCGAGGCCGGTGCGGGCGCCGATGCTCTTGGCGAGCAGGCCGCCGCTGGCGCTGCCGAGGGCGCGGGCGGCGGAGCCGAGGAGGTCGCCTTCGCCGCTTTCCAGGCCCGAGAGCGGCTTGCCGGTAATGAGGTAGCTGAGGGCCTCGGACTGCTGCATGGCGGGTTTCGAGTACACCGTCAGCACCGGCACCTGGGCGGTGCCGCGGATCTGCAGGCCGGCGGTGATGGAGTCATCCAGCGTGCCTTGCGAGGAGCCGAGGATGGTGCGCGCGGCGCGGATGTCCAGGCCCGGGTTATCGAGCGCGGTGCCGGCAAACAGCAGGCGGCCGCTCTCGATGGTGAGGTTCTGGCCGTAGGCCTTGTAGGTGCCGGTGACGTTGAGCGTTCCGGTGCCGGTGGCGAGGCGCCCCGGGTGCTGCTCGACGTGCAGCTGGCCGGCGACCTTGCCGTCGAGGCCCATGCCGCGCAGCGTGACCTTGTCACCGAGCTTCACGGTCATGGAGACATCCACCGGCAGCGGGTCGTCGGCGGCGGGCTGGTCGGCGTCGACCACCACCACGTCGGGCGACGCCTTGCTGACGCCACCGCCGGGCAGCCTGGCGAGGTCGACGTCGGCTTCGGGGATGGTGACCGAGCCGCCGACCTGCACGTGCTCGCTGTCGCGCTTGAGGGTGATGTCGGGCGAGATGACGACGCGCGCAGCGGGGATGTCCGCAGCGAGGAAACCTTCGCCGCGGATGCGCGCGTCGAGTGGCGCGGTCGCGCCGACGCCACCGGTGCCGGACAGCACCAGCCGCCCCTCGCCCGACTCGAGGGTGCCCTCGAGCGTGAAGTGCTCCATGTCGGCGGCGCGCACGCGGATGCTGCCGTTCTTGAGGCGGATGCCGGCAGCGGGCACTTCGGCGGCGAATCGCTTCAGCGCAAGCGAACCCGCCACCTCCGGTTCGGTGGTGGTGCCGGCGAGGGTGTAGTGCGCCGACAGCTGGCCGCTGGCGTTGACGAGTTCGGTGGTCAGCAGTTCGACGAAGCCGAGGTCGGCGAGTTCGGCATCGATGCGGCCGGAGAGCGCCTGCGCGGTGCCCGGTGCGCCCGTCAGCGTCACGTCGCCCTGCAGGCGGCTGCCTTGGCCAAGGTCCGCGTGCACGGTGGCGTGCGTCGCGGTGGGCGAGAGGGTGGCGCTGGCTTCGAAGCGCTGGTAGGCGAGCAGGGGCCGCTCCGGGCGGTCGGTGTAGGTGATGCTGCCGTGGTCGGAAGTGACCGTCGCCTGGCCCTGCAGCGCGCCGTCGGCGCCGCGGCGGATGTCGCCGGCGCCGGCGAGCAGGCCGTCGATGGCGATCGGCGCTTCCGGCGCGCCGAGGCGCACCAGCAGCGCCAGCGGCAGGCGTTCGAGGCGGTAGCTGGCGGCGAGCGATCCATCGGCTTCGGCGCTGCCGCCGAGGCAGAGGCGGGTGCCGTTGCCGGCAAGGCAGAGCGTGCTGGCGTCGAAACGGCCGTCCTTCCAGCCCAGCGGCGCCGGCGCCTCGAGCGCGAGCGGCGGCGCGTCGGTGACGTCGAGGTCGAGCGTCTGCAGGGTGCCGTTCCAGCGCCCGCCGCCATCGAAGCGGCCGCCAAGGGCCAGGGTGACGTCGAGGGGTTCGCCGTTGGCGGAAACGTGCAGCTCGTGTGCGCCGCGGTTGCCTTGCGCACTGGCGGCAAG
This sequence comes from Pseudomonadota bacterium, assembly GCA_023412995.1. Classification (GTDB taxonomy): domain Bacteria; phylum Pseudomonadota; class Gammaproteobacteria; order Xanthomonadales; family Rhodanobacteraceae; genus Dokdonella_A. The sequence continues at coordinate 13,681 of JAEZQS010000245.1, read as the reverse complement.
GGTATCGAACACGAATCCGCCGGCAACGAGTGCGCCGGCATCGATCGACACGCGGCCGGCCAGCGGGTCGGTGTCGGTGACGGCGGCGGTGAGATGCAGCGTTCCCACGTGCGTGGCGCCGAGTCCCAGTTCCCGCGCGTCGGCCGCGCCGTCGATGGCGAGGTGCGGCCACGCGCCCTGCACATGGAAGTCGCCATCGAGGCTGCCGCTGCCGTCCGGCAGCCAGTCGCCTAGCGAGGCGACGGCGAGCTTCACGCGCGCATCGGTGCGGTTGCCGCCGCCGCTGCCGGTCACGTCGAGTCGGCTGTTGCCGGAGGCCAGCGCGAGCGTGCCATCGACGACGTAGCCGGGCCGGATCGCGAGATCCGCGTGGCCGGACAACGGACGCTTGCGCAGGGTGCCGCCAAGATCGGTGAGCTGCAGCGTGGCGTCCGGCCCCTTGTCGGTCAGGGTGCCGGCGCTGGCGAGGTGGAAGTCGAGTGCGCCGGGCCAGTCGGCCGCCAGCGCGCCGGGATCGAAACCGTTGGCGCGTGCCGTGATATCCCACCCCATGCCCGGCTGCAGCGTGACCGTGCCCTTGGCTTCAAGGCCGCCTTTCGGCTGCTGCAGCGCCAGCCGGTGCAAGGCAATGGCGGCGGGCGTTCCGTTCAGCTCGACCTCGATGTCGGCGAGCTGCCCGGGCGGCCCCAGCGCGAACGCGCCGGCGGCGTGGTACGCCTCGGCGCTGCCGGAGGCGTCCAGTCGTCCATGCGTGGCGAGCGCCTGGCCGACCAGGTCCGCCGGAAGCTCCACGCCTTGCCAGGTGAGCGCCACGCTGGCCGAGGGCGGCGTGGCGTCGAACTGCACGCGCCCCGTGGCATCCAGGCGCCCCTCGGCTTCCGGGCTGGTCAGCGTGAGGGCATCGATGTCGAGCGTGCCGCCCTTGATCGCATAGCGCAGTGGATCGAGCTGCACGCGGTGATCGTTGACATCGACCGTGCCCTCCAGGCTGCCGTGCTCGCGGTCGCCAGTGCCCTGCAACGCCAGCGCGAGCGTGCCGAGGGTGGATCCGGGCATCAGCTGGCCTGCTTCGAAGGCGGGCACGTCCAGGCGCGCCGTCCACGGCAGGTCCGCCGACTGCGTCAGATTGGCTGCGATCGTCGCCACGACCGGTTCGGACAGCCTGGCATCGAGCCTTGCCGTCTTGCCGTCGCCATCGGCAGCAAGCTGTCCGGCAAACGTGCGCTCGCCAGCCTGCCAGCGGAACGTCGCGACGCCCTGGCCGGGATAACCCGCCCGCGTCGAAACGGTGCCATGCAGGTCCACCTGGCCCTCCGGTGCGCGCAGGGCCAGGGTGCGGATCACCGCGCCGTCGCGCGTCCAGGCGCCGGCGAGGTCGAGCCGGTCGAGTGCGAACAGCGGTTCGCCGTCCTGGCGGATGCGTGCGTGCTCGAGCACCGCCCGGTCGAGGAACACGTCGATCGGCGCTTCCAGCGACATCGGCGCGGACGGCTCCTCGGGCTGGGGTGGCACCGTCGTGAGCAAGACCTCGACACCGTCGATGGCCAGCGACTCCACCTGCATGCGGCGGGAGAACAGCGCAAGCGGTGCGATGTCGATCCGGATGCTCGCCAGCGTGGCGTCGATGCCGGCGGCCGGATCGCGCCAGTGCACGCCGGCGAGCGCCAGCGGGCCGGCAAGGGAGCCTTCGGAGCGTTCGATTGCCAGCCGGCCATCGGTTGCCGATGCCGCGCGCGCGAGGACGAAGCGCGCACCCGACCCCGTCGCGAGCAGCCAGTACAGCACGGCCGCCAGCACCAGGATCAGCGCCAGCAGGCCGGCGCCGAACCAGCGCAGCAGGCGTGTCGCGGCGACGCCGCGCGCAGGCGCGCGCGACGTGTGCCGGTGCAGTTGCGAGCGGGCGAGGCCGTTCACAGGTCCGGTCCGATCACGACGTGCAGGGCGACGCCGCTCGCGGTGCTGTCGTTCACCGGCACGCCCAGGTCCACCCGCACCATGCCGACCGGCGAGCGCCAGCGCAGGCCGACGCCGACGCCCGTCTTCTGGCGGTAGTCGCCGAAGCCGGAAAACGCATCGCCCGTGTCGATGAAGGTCGCGATGCCCCACTTCGGCTTGAAGTAGTACTCGTACTCGGCACTGGCGACGGAAAGGAAGCGTCCACCGATGACGAGGTCCTGGCACTTGCGCTTCGGGCGCGCCGCGCAGCGGGCGAGGGCTTCCTCCACGCGATCGGCCGGCAGCGGCGTGCCGATCGACTGGAAGTCGTAGCCGCGGATGGAGCGGTCGCCGCCGGCGAAGAAGCGCAGTTCCGGCGGCAGCTTGTCGAAGTCGTCCACGCGGGTGGCGCCGACGGACCCGCGTGCGATGAAGCGCCCGTTCTCGCCTACGCCGTGGATCCACTTCGCATCGGCAGTTGCCTGGGCAAAGCTGGTGTCCGACAGCAGGCCTTTCTGGCCCGCGCGCCCGGCCATCGTCAGCGACCAGCCATGGCGGACGAAGACCGGGTCGTCGGCCTGCTTGCGCGACAGCGAGATCTCGGGATAGAGCAGGGTGGTGTTGCCCTCGAGGTTGGCGACCTCGAAGTTGCCGGTGAGGAACTTGAGGCCGAGGGTGCGGTTCCACGGTCCCCACAGGCGTGAATCGGTGGCGGCGAGCCCGAAGGTGTGGGCCGAGCTGGTGTCGGTGTTCTCGTCGCGGAAGGTCGCGCCGAAGGCCAGGCTGTGGTTGTCGTTGCCGGGCAGCGGGATGCGGTATTCCAGCAAGGCGGTTTCCAGCCGCTGCGCGACGATGGCGTCGAACTTCATCTTGTGGCCGCGCCGGTTCACCCAGCGGCGTTCGATGCCGCCACGCACGCCGGCGCCGGTGTCGGTGCCGACGAACAGGCCCGCCGTGTAGATGGTGCGCTTGGCCGGCGCCAGCATCACCTTGACCGGCACGATGCCATCATGGGCGTGCTCGATGTCTGGCTGCACCTGTGCGATGGCGAAGTAGTCGGCGTCGATCAGCCGCTGCTGCAGCTCGAGCACGAGGTCCTGGCTGTAGAAATCGCCTTCGCTCCACGGGATGTAGCGCTGCAGGAAGCCCTCGTCGAACTGGCTGTCCTCGAACACGGTCTTGCCGAGCCGGTAGCGCGTACCGACCTCCCATGCGAGATGGATTTCGGCGGTGTTGCTGGCGCGCTCCACGGCGACCTGGTGGGTGACCAGATCCGCATCGAGGTAGCCGCTGCCGAACAGGGCCGCCTGCAGCGCGGCCTTGCTGCGTTCGTAATCGGCATGCACGAGGCGCGCTCCCTCCGCCGGGGCGAACGCGGCGAGTGCCTGCTGCACGGCGCGCTGGCCCTCGGCATCGGCACCGAGGCGGATGTCGAGCCGCGTCACCCGCACCGGATCGCCGGGGGTGACATGGAGGGCGATGTTCCACGTGCCGGCAGCCTGGGTGAGGTCGCCCTGCACCCGTGCGTTGTAGTAGCCGAGCGGTTCAAGCGCCGCGGCGGCTTCTTCGCGCGCGTTCTCGAACAGGCGCTGTGCCTGTGCGGCGGAGACTTCCCGTTCGCCGTACTGGGCGGCCTCGACCCCGGCAAGCACCGTGTCGCGCAAGGTTCCCTCGACGCCGTCCACCTGCACCGCGACCTGCGCGGCGAGCGCCTGCGCACACGCCAGCAGCGACGCGAGCAGGGCCGCGGCCGCGCGGCGGGCCGCGCATGCGGGCGTCATGGCTGGCTTCTCCCCATGCGCTTCCCCGGCGCCAGGCTCAGGCGCGAGGCGGCGCGCAACGCGCGATGCTCACAGGTGCAGCATCGGCAGCAGGCCGATGATGCCGATCACGATCAGGTAGATCGCGACGACGTAGTTCAGCAGGCGCGGCATGATCAGGATCAGGATGCCGGCGATCAGGGCGATCAGCGGTTGCAGCGCGACATGCAGGTTCATGCGAGTCTCCGGAGTGTGGCGGGGGCTGGGTGCCCGCGCCGGCCGCACTTCTATAGCGAGCCCAGCCAGAACGCAGCATGAGTCGCAGACGCGGCAGGCGTCGCCTTTCCGCCGCCAGGTGCACTGCTAGACTCCGCCACGGAGGACCCTCATGTTCCAGCCTGCCGCGCCCGCCACTGCCGACGCGATGTTCAGCCAGGTCTATGACCGGCTCAAGGCCATGGCGGGTCTGCGCCTTGCGATGGGGCCGCGCGGCACCCTCGACACGACCGTTCTGGTGCATGACCTCTACCTTCGCATGAGCCGGCGCGACGGCCTCGCCTTCGCCCATCCCGCGCAGTTCTTCACCTATGCCGCGCGTGCCATGCGCCACCTGCTGCGCGACCGCGCACGCGACCGGCTGCGCCAGCGTGCCGGCGGCGACTGGGTGCGCATCACCCTCACCGGCGGCGACACCCGCCTCGCGATCGAAGGCGCCGAAGAGGCCCTGGCGCTCGATGACGCCCTGCGCCGGCTGGAGGACGCCGACGCCCGCGCCGCGCAGGTGGTGGAGTTGATCTGGTTTGCCGGGCTCAGCCATGAACAGGCGGCGGAAACCCTCGGCCTCGCCCGCCGCACCATCGAACGCGACTGGCGCTACGCGCGCGCGTTCCTCAAGGCGCACATGGATTGAAGGAGCGGATCTGTTCCGGGGGATCCTTGCGCGCCGTGGCGGCCGCGCTGCGCCTGTCCCGGCCTACAGCCAGCGCGCGCGCCGCAGGATCACGAACAGCGTGCCGCACACCGCGATCGTGCCGGCAATCATCGCCGGGTAGGCCCACGGCTCGCCGAGTTCCGGCATGTGGCGGAAGTTCATGCCGTACCAGCTGGTGATGAGGGTGGGTGCGGCAAGCAGCGCGGCCCAGCCGGCGAGGCGCTTGACCACTTCGCCCTGCGCCACGGTCACCAGCGCGAGGTTGACGCTGAGCGCGGCGGTCAGCATCTCGCGCATCGTGTCGGTGGCCTCGTTGATGCGTGCGGCGTGGTCGAACACGTCGCGGAAATAGGGACGCACCTCGTCGCGCACCAGCCCCGGGTACTGGCGGATCAGCTGGTTGAGGATGTCCTGCAGCGGGGCGACCGCCAAGCGCAGCGCGACCAGTTCCTTCTTGAGGTCGTACAGGCGGCGGATGGTGGCGCGCTGGAAGGTCTCCTGGAACACCTCTTCCTCGAGTTCCTGCAGCTCCTCGCGGAAAGCGCTCACCAGCGGGAAGAAGTTGTCGACGATGAAGTCGAGTACCGAATAGAGCCCGTAGCTCGGCCCGCTCGCGAGCATTTCCGGCGTCTGCTCGCATCCGCGCCGCGCGGCGGCGTAGGACAGCGACGCCCCGTGGCGCACGGTCAGCAGGTAGTTGCGGCCGAGGAAGGCGTGCGTTTCACCGAACGCGATCCGCCCGCCGACCACCTGCGCCGTCTGCGCGACCAGGAACAGCGAATCGCCGTACACCTCGATCTTGGCGCGCTGGTGCGCCTTGTGCGCATCCTCCACCGCCAGTTCATGCAGGCCGAACTCCTCCTGCAGCGTATCCAGCAGCGCTTCGGTCGGTTCATGCAGGCCGACCCACACCCACTGGTCCGGGGTGGCGATGACGTCGCTGATTTCCTCGATGGTGATGTCGCGCAGGCGCCGGCCGTCGGCCGAATACGCCACGCAGTTGATCACCATCGGCGTGTCGGCGCCGGCCGTGGCGGGCAGGGTAATCGCATCCATCGTCGCATCATGCCGCGGCAACGTCGCCGGCGGCAATGCGGGTGGAGCGGGGATCGCGGAGCCGGGATCGAGCCCTGCCCTTCAAGGGGAGGGTCCGGTGGGGATGGTGTTCGCCATGCCGTGTGGCGGTGCTGCGTCCGTGCCGCCGACCGCCAGCGCCGTCGCCACGCCCGGATGCACGCTGCGTCGGCGGCCGATCCGCAGCAGCGGGCGCTCGATGGCGCGATAGGAAAGTTCCGCCAGCGCCAGGCTGCCGAGCAGCAGTACCGGCAGGATCCACGGCAGGCGGTAGCCTTCGATGCGGTCGAACGCGCCGGCCGCCGACAGCCAGTGCAGCAGCGGGTAATGCCACAGGTAAAGCCCGAAGCTGATGATGCCGAGATGGCGCAGGGGCCGGTTGCTGAGCAGCGCGACCGCCACGCGGCTGCCGGCCGCGCAGGCAAACAGCATCAGCGCGACGGCCGCGCCCACGAGGCCATGCCAGGAAAAGAGGAGCGCGCCGCCGTCCCAGTAGGTTTCGCTGCCGAGGTGGATCAGCGCCAGCATCACGGCGAACACCAGCACGCCGGCGGCGAACAGCGCATCGCATGCGTGGGCGGAAGGCAGGCGGCCGGCCTGTGCGGCGCGACCGAATGCATAGGCGGCGAGCATGCCGAAGACGAACTGGTCGAGGCGCCCCGGCAACTGCTCGAGCACCACCACGCGGTGGGGAATGTCGGCAGCAGCAACCAGCGGGAACATCAGCTGCCGGTAAAGCTGCGTTTCCACCACGGCCAGCAGCAACAGCAGCATCCACCAGCGCGGACGCAGCAGGAAGGCGAGCAGCGGCAGCAGCAGGTAGAAGCAGAACTCGATCGGCAGCGTGTAGGCGACCGGATTCAACGGCTCCACTGACAGCGGCCCGAGGTTGAACGCGAGCAGGAGGTTCCCCGCCAGGCGCAACGGCGAGGGCCAGTCGCCGATGCCGAACACGCCGGCCAGCAGCAACAGCGCCGCGATCTGGGCGTACCAGGCAGGAAAGATGCGCAGCACGCGGCGCAGCCAGAAAGTGCCGAGTGCAGGGCGTGGCGCGCGACCCGTCTGCCAGGCGACGAACGGCAGGCTCAGGAGGAACGCCGAGAGCGTGAAGAAGATATCGACCCCGGCCCAGCCGCAGGAAAAGAGCGGCGTCAGGTCGACGCGCCACGCGCCTTCGCCGAAGTCCATCAGGCGCGGCCCGGCCTGGACCCAGGCGTGGTAGAGCAGCACCCAGAAGGCCGCGACGCCACGCAGCCCGGTCAAAGCCGGGAGCTCCGTCAGGGCGATGGCGGGGGCAGGGCGCATGGCGTCGGGATCGGCGCGGCAGGCCGCCGCGCCCGGGATTGAACCACGAAGGACACGACGAACACGAAGGGTTCACGGGTAGGCGAAGCAAGGCCAGGGCAAGAGCCTGCGGTACGTAGCGCACGCTGCGCCAGGAGGAAGACATGGCCGGCGTCGATCGGCGCAACGGCGACCGGATGCGGGCGCCTCGTGGCGCGGCGGGACGCGTCAGGACGTGGCGGCTGCAATGCGCGCAGATGTGGAGGCGCGTGCCAGGACCAGCGCAAGGGCCAAGTGGATCGGCAGCAGCAGCACGATCCAGTGCAGGTTCGCCTGTACGAACCAGGGCAGGATCTTCGAGAAGAGCGCAAAGCCGGCCACCAGCACCACGACGCACGAGAGAACGACGGCAAGCGGGCGTGCACGCCGCCTTCCGCGCGCGACACCCAGCCACGCCGGCACCAGCGCGAGGCAGAGCGGATCAAGCAGCAGGAGGTTCTCGTTGCGCCAGGCGGCGCGGTGCTCGGTGCCGAACCAGAGCAGCAGCAGCACCAGGCCGCCCAGCCCGCAGGCTAGCTGGAACAGCGCGGCAAACGTGGCCAGGGGGACGCGCACGGCGGCACGCCGGAAGCGTCCCAGCCAGGCGATGAGTGCACCGGCTGCCGCACCCAGCAGCAGGAACGGCACGCGCAGGTCGGGAGGCAGCACCGGCGGCTCCTCGACGCTGCCCGCGGCGCGTTCGATGGTCGCGGTCGCCAGCGGCCGCCCGGTGACGTCGTCGTCACCGCGGCGCACGGTCCCCACCACCTGCTGCAACGTCATCGGCACGAAGCTTTCCTGCCAGTAGTCGATGCGCTGGTCGGCAAGCGGCCCGAGCCCGAGGTCGATCGCCAGCATCAGTGCCGGTTGCGGCGCCATCAGGCGCAGTGCATCGAGCCGGTAGGTGAATCCACGCGAACGCCCATGGGTTTCCTGCCGCAGCAGTCCGACCAGCGCACGGTCGAGCGCATCGCGCACGCGCGTCGAGCAGTTGTCGGTGAAGTAGTCGTAGCGATACCAGGCATTCTCCGGTCGCGCATTCCATGCCAGGAAATCCGCCAGCGCACGCGCCTCGCGCGGCGCGAGGTCGAGCGGCTGCTCGACGATCGAGCGGCCTTCCTGCCGGTACCAGGCAAGGTCGTCGGCCAGCTCGCTCACCGCGATGCGGTAGCGCATGCGCCCGCGGATGAAATTGATGAAGAAGTCCGCTTCCTCGAAATCGAACATCCCGTAGTTGTAGGCGAGCGACTCGCCCGCCTCGCGCACCACGATCGCGTTGTGCCCGAAACGTTCGAAATACACCGGGCCGGGGCCGATGGTGAGGAGGCTTACTTCAGGCGGGGAATGGGGAATGGAGAATGGGGAATGGTCAGGCGGCCCCGCCGCGGTTTGGGCCTTCGCGACGCCGGCCGCGCCAGGGAGCAGCAGGACGAGCAGGCAACAAAGCCACAGCCACGGGGACGCGGACGCGCGGAGGCGGGAAGCCGGGATCGGCTCTTCCCATTCCCCATTCCCCATTCCCCATTCCCGGCTTTCAGGCCTCATGCACGCGCACGGCAAACTGCTGCGCGCGGCGCGCGTCCGCGCGCAGGACGTGGAAGTGGAAGCCGCCGATGGCGGTTTCCTCGCCCACCTCCGGCACGTGGCCGATCTCGGCGGTGACCATGCCGCCGATGGTGTCGAATTCCTCGTCGCTGAACTCGCAGCCGAAGCGTTCGTTGAACTCGTCGATGGGGGTGAGCGCGTTGACCAGGAAGTCGCCGTTGGCGGCGGGCTGGATCATGGTGTGGGCGTCGTCGTCGTCGTCGTGCTCGTCGCCGATGTCGCCGACGATCTGCTCCAGCACGTCCTCGATGGTCACCAGGCCCGCCACGCCACCGTATTCGTCCACCACGATCGCCATGTGGTTGCGCGACAGGCGGAACTCCTTCAGCAGGATGTTGAGGCGCTTGGATTCCGGGATCATCGTCACCGGCCGCAACAGCCCGCGGATCTCGCAGCTGGCGCCTTCGGCAAAACAGCGCAGCAGGTCCTTGGCGAGCAGGATGCCGAGCATCTCGTCCTTGTCGCCGGCGTGCACCGGGAAGCGCGAATGGCCGGACTCCAGCACCTGCGCCAGGATCTGCGGCAGCGGGTCGTCCACCGGCAGCGACACCATCTGTGCGCGCGGCACCATCACGTCGGCGACGGTGAGGTCGGCCACCTCGATCGCGCCCTCGACCATGGAGAGCGTGTCGTTGGACATCAGGCCGTTGGCCTGTGCGTGGCGCAGTTCCTCGATCAGTTCCTTGCGGTTCTGCGGTTCACCGGAGAGCGCTTGCGTGATGCGTTCGAACCACGTTCGCGCGGGGCTACTGGGAGGGTCCTCGCTCATCTGCAGCTTGCACGGGCCCGGGCGGGCGGGAGGCGGAGTGTACCAAAAGCGCTTCCCGCGGCGGCCGGGACGGGTCCGGGCACGCCAGGCGGTGCAAATAACCCCCTCCCGCGACCCCGCGGTCAGTCGAAGCCGTCGGCGAAGAGGCGATCGACGACGACGGTTTCCGACCATTCGAACGCGCCGATGTCGCTTGCGCCGCCCGCGCGGCGTGGGTAGCCAGGCCCGCGCTGGTCGCTGGCGAAATGGCCGGGATTGCTGCCGCGATCGATCGCCAGGCTGTCCACGGCCAGCGCGTGGGTCGGCGTCGGACCACCGTAGTCGCCAAGCGGCAGCAGTCCCGGGTCGCCGTCGAGCGAGCCCGGCGGCGGCGTGCCATTCATGGCCATGATGATGTCGTGGTCGCCCTGGGCGGTGAGGGGCATGGCACTGCCGATGTCTGCCGCCGGGCTTGCGCTCGTGTTGCCGGCCACGATCGAACTGACCAGGGTGACCGCCGGTGCGAGCGGCACGCCGTCCACCACGTTGCGGACGAAGAGGCCACCGCCGCCGGCAATCGCATCCGCCGCATCGTTGGCGGTGATCGTGCTGTTGCGCACGACCACGTTGGCGTAGGTCACGTGCACGCCGCCGCCATTGGTGCCGCTGCTGTTGCCGCTGATCGTCGAATTCTCGATGGTGGTGGTGAATTGCCCCACCGTGCACGCGCCGAAGCAGCCCGGCGCGAACACGCCGCCGCCCTCGAGGTCGCTGTGGTTGCCGGCGATCGTGCTGTTGCGGATCGTGACGTTGCCGGCCACGCTGCTGATGCCGGCGGCGCGGCCGTGGCTTTCGTTGCCCGAGACCACGGACTGGTCCAGCGTGACATCGCGGAATGCATACAGGCCTGCGCCGCCGAGGGCCTGCGTGTTGCCCTCCAGTCCGCCGATCATGCTGTCGGTCACCCGGCTGCTGGTGAGCACGACGCTGCCGCTGGAGAACACGGCGCCGCCGGCATATTTCCCGTCGTCGACGGCGCCGCGCGTGATGTCGAGGTGGTCGAGCACGAGCACGCCGCCGCCGTTGTGCTGGATGACGCGGTCGCGCAGGTCGCCGTCCAGCCGCAGCGTGCGATCGGGCGGGCCCACGATGGCGAGGTTGTCCGCCAGCGACGACAAGGCTCCGCCGGAGAGCGTGATCGTGCAGCCGGACACGGGCGAGAGGTCCACGATCCCGCCATCCGGCGCACTGCCGATTGCGGCGCGCACGGCCGCTTCGGAACAGTCGCCTACGGGTGGTGGCGGCGTTCCGGACTCGAACGCGCCAATGTCCGCGACGACGTCGATGGTGCGCGGGAATCCGGTGCCGCGCTGGTCGAAGAAGAGGCCGGCGGCCACCCGGCCGGCGTCGATGGCGACGCTGCCGGGCGCGAGGGCGTAAGTGGCCGTCGGTCCGCCGTGGTCCGCCAGCGGCAGCAGCCCCGGATCGGTGGTGATCGTGTCCGGGGGCGCGGCTGGCGAGGAGCTCATGATGATGTTGTGGTCGCCTTCCATCGGCGGCACGGGGCCAGCGATGTTGAAAAGACTGACGTCCTGGCCGTTGTTCTGCGCCGTGTTGTTGGCGACGATGCTGTTGGCGAGGCGTAGCGAATAGCTGTTCACGCACACGCCGCCGCCACCGCCGAACCACCCCTCGAACGGCGGCCTGGATGCGGTGTTGAAGGCGATCGTGCTGTCGGACACGTCCACCGGGCTTCCGTACATGGATGCCGCGCCGCCACCATCCATCGCGCTGTTGCCGCTGAGTGTGCTGGCCCGGATGGCCAGGCGTGGCAACTGGTCGCCCACGGGCTCGTCAGCCAGGCCGATGGCCACGCCACCGCCCTTCTGCGTGCCGTGGTTGTCCGTGATCGCGCTGTGCACGATGGTGATGCCGGCCTGGCCGTAAAGGCCTCCACCGCCGCGTGCGTACGCACGGTTGCCGCCGATCGTGCTGTAGGCGACGTAGAGGTTTCCGCCGGCGAAGATGCCGCCGCCGGCGCCGCCGTGATAGCTGGGAATGCCCAGGGGATCGGCGAGGACCGTGCCGCAGGCGACGTTGCCCGACACCGTCGACCGGACCACGGTGACATCGCCTTCGGCGAACACGCCGCCACCGTAGCCCTCGTTGTACTGGTTGTCGCCGACCGCATGGCAGACCGAGGAACTGGTCACCGAACTGCCCAGGAGGGCGATGCTGCCGTCCGAATGCACTGCGCCGCCCGTGCCGTGGTAGACGGTGTATTTGCCCTGGTCGCGCGGCGTGGCGTCGTTGCCGTCGGTGAGGGCGAGATGGTCCAGCGTCAGCTGGCCATGCCCGGTGTGATGGAAGATGCGGCTCGCATGGTTGCCGCTCAGCGTCAGCGATCCGTCGCCGGGGCCCTGCAGGGTCAGGTCGTTCACGCCCACGGCGATCTCGCCGGCAGCCAGCGTGATGGTGCAGGCCGAGAGCGCGGTGAGGTCGACGGTGGCGCCGCCTGGAGCAGCAGTGATCGTCTCGCGCAAGGCGCTTTCGCCGCACTCGGTGACGGCAAGGGCAGAAAGGTTCCCGACCGGACCCGGTACCCGTGCCTGGGCAGCCTGCGCCAACGGGTCGGTGAACAGGAGCACGGCAAGGGCGGCAGCCAGCGGCCGCATCGGGAAGGTGCGGCGGACGCTTCGACTTGCGCGCATGGGCGGTCCCGGCGAGACGGTGCAGGTGCCGGATCGTACACCCTCGCCGCAAGCGGCCTGCCTGCGGAGTCGCTACCTGCCGCGCTACCGGTAGGGATCGGGAATGCCCAGCGCGGCGAGCACGCGCCGCTCCAGCGCCTCCATGCGTTCGGCATCGGCGTCGCTCTCGTGGTCGTAGCCGAGCAGGTGCAGCACGCCGTGGATCGCGAGGTGGGCGAAATGGTCGCGCGCCGGCTTGCCCTGTTCGCTCGCCTCGCGCAGCACCACCGGCGCGCAGATCACGATGTCGCCCAGCAGGCCCGGGTGCTCGCCGGGAGCCGGCTCGTAGGGGAAGCTCAACACGTTGGTGGCGTAGTCGCGGCCGCGGAACTCGCGGTTGTAGCGGCAGCCGTCCTCGATGCCGGTAATGAGGATGTTGATCTCCGTCCAGCGATCGGTCGCCCGCAACTCGGGTATCGCGCCGATCCACTGCTCGAAGGACCGCAACAGCGGCACGCCCCGGCGCCCCGCTTCGTTGCGCAGCCACAGGCACAGGCGCTGTTCGTCCCTGCCGGCTGCCTTTCCGCCGCGCGGGCGCGCGTCAGCCGGCACGGTCGGCGACCGCCGCGGGCGCCGCCGCGTCGCGCTGTTCGTAGGCGCGCACGATGCGCTGGACGAGCGGATGGCGCACCACGTCGCGCGCAGTGAAGAAGGTGAAGCTCACGCCGTCCACTTCGTGCAGCACGTCGATGGCGTCGCGCAGGCCGGATTTCACGTTGCGCGGCAGGTCGGTCTGCGTCATGTCCCCGGTGACCACCGCGACCGAGCCGAAGCCGATGCGGGTGAGGAACATCTTCATCTGCTCGGTGGTGGTGTTCTGCGCTTCGTCCAGGATCACGAAGGCATCGTTGAGGGTGCGCCCGCGCATGTAGGCGAGCGGCGCGATCTCGATCACGTTGCGCTCGATCAGCTTCATCACCTTCTCGATGCCGAGCATCTCGTACAGGGCGTCGTACAGGGGGCGCAGGTAGGGATCGACCTTCTGCGTCAGGTCGCCGGGCAGGAAGCCCAGCTTCTCGCCCGCTTCGACCGCCGGGCGCACCAGCACCAGCCGCTGCACGCGGTCGGCATTGAGGGCATCCACCGCCATCGCGACGGCGAGCCAGGTCTTGCCGGTGCCGGCGGGGCCGATACCGAAGTTGATGTCGTGGGTGGCGATGGCGTGGAGGTAGCGTGCCTGGTTGGCACCGCGCGCCCGCACGGTGCCGCGCTTGACCTTGATCGCGACCTCCTGCGCGCCCTCGGCGGCCTTTCCGGCGAGGGCGTCGATGCCCGATTCGGACAGGTGCAGGTGGATGCGTGCGCCGGTCAGCGTTTCCTCCGCCGCGACGTCGTAGAGGTCGCGCAGCACGCGCTCGCCAGCCTTCACGGCCGGGGCATCGCCCGTCACGCGGAAGAGGTTGCCGCGATTGGCGATCTCGACCCCCAGGCGCAGCTCGATCTGCCGCAGGTGTTCGTCGAACGGGCCGGCGAGGTTGGCCAGGCGCGGGCCATCGGCGGGCTCCAGTGCGAAATCGTGGTGGGTCAGTTCCGGCATAGGCGCGCGAGCGTAGCG
>JAEZQS010000054.1 GCA_023412995.1 Pseudomonadota bacterium | reverse complement strand
GATCGCTGGGGAGGACGTCCGTCTCGCCGGTGGCACCGGGGCACCCGTCAGTCGTTGAAGCCGTTGCAGAAGATCCAGTCGCTGTAGTACTCGAACGCGCCGATGTCGGGCTGGCCGGGGCGGCCGCAGTGGGCGGCGTCGGCTGCACGCGGATGGCCGCTGCCGCGCTGGTCCGTCGCGAGGCTGGCCGGATTGCTGCCGGCGTCGATGGCTTCGCTTTCGAGGGGCAGCGGGTGCACCGGCGTCGGCCCGCCGGCAAAGGCGAGCGGCTGCAGCAGCGGATCGACGTCGAACAGGTTGTGCTCGTTGGTGCCGCTGATCACACCGATCGCCGGCGCGGCCTGGAACGAGGAATAGCTTGCATCGAGCGTGCTTTGCACGCTGCCGCCGTCGTTGCGCGTGAGGTCGACCTTCAGGCCGGCGTTGCCATGCGTGTTGCCGGCGAACAGCACGCTCTGCAGCGTGAGCTTCGTCGATGCGCCGTTGCCGAGCCAGACGGCGCCGCCGGCACCGGTGATGGGCGCGAGGTCGGGGCTGGTCCGGTTGAAGGCGAACGTGCTGTTGCGCACCGTCATGTTGCCCTGCCAGATGGCCAGCGCGCTGCCGGTGCCGGCATCGTGGCGCGATACGTTGCCGGAAAACGTGCTGTTCTCGATCACGTTCTCCGGCGAACCGGCATCGGTGACGCCGGCGAAGTAGATGCCGCCGCCATACGGCTGGCCGGTGCTGTTGCCGATGAACGCGCTGCGCGAGATGCGCAGGCTGTGCATCGTGTCCGCGACCATGGCGCCGCCGGTATGGGTGGCCGTGTTGTCCTGCACCAGCGTGTCGGTGATCACGGCATCGACGCCCGGCGACGCCAGGCGCATGCCGCCGGCATTGAGTTCGGCGCTGTTGCCGACGATGCGCGATTTCTCGATCGTGACCAGGCCACGGCTGAAGTAGAGCGCGCCGCCGGAGGGCTGGAAACCGCCAGCCACCGCATTGCCGGTCATGCTGACGTTGCGCAGCGTCAGGTTGGCTCCGTCGACGCTCACCGCGCCGCCCTTGCGCGCGGCGACGTTGTCGCTGAAGACCATGTCGGCGAGCGTGATCTGGGCATGGATCGAGCCGGCCTCGTAGAAGACGCCGCCGCCGCCGTCGTCGCCGCTGGCTGCACTGGTGGCGCCATGGGTGACGGTGAGGCCGCTGATGGCGAACACCTTGTCCTGGCCGTTGGGATTGGTCAGGTGGAAGGCGCGCGCGGCGTGGTTGGCATCGAGCGTGATCCGCCCGGGGCCCGGCCCGGTGATGGAGAGGCTGTCGGTGACCAGCAGCTCGCCGCCGGTGAGGGTGATGGTGCCAGCCAGGCCCGGCTGGAACACGATGGCATCCGCGCCGCTGGCGGCATTGGCGGTCGCCACGGCCGCGCGCAGGCTGCCGGCGCCGCTGTCCGCCAGGGTGGTGACGGTATACGTGGTCGCCTGCGCGGTCGGCGCGAGCAGCGAAGCGAGGATCGCGATCGGAAGCGGGTTTTTCACGGGCAAGGCTCCTGAGGGGAAATGTGCCGGCCTCATCGCCGGCATTCGCCGCACAAGTAACGGAGCCGTGCGGCAATTCCTATCACCCCCATGCTGCATTGCGGCAAGCCGATCCTGCGGCGCGCCCAGCCGTTCACGAGCAGCCGTGCTGCGCTGCCGTCCACCGTTCGCCGCTTGCCGCACCGGACGGGCCGTCGCGGTACGGTGGCGGTGGCCACGGCAGCCCTGCCTGCCCATCGGTGCGAGACTCCCGCTTGCCATGCCCGACCGCTCTGCCCATCGTCCGCTGCTGTGGCTGGTCGCCCTCGGCGTCTTCATGCAGATGCTCGACTCGACCATCGTCAATACGGCGTTGCCGGCCATGGCGGCCAGCCTCGGCGCCAGTCCGCTGCGCATGCAGTCGGTGGTGATCGCCTACGCGCTGACGATGGCGACCCTGATCCCTGCCTCCGGCTGGCTCGCCGACCGCTTCGGCACGCGCCGGGTGTTCCTGTTCGCGATCGCGCTGTTCACGCTCGGCTCGCTGCTGTGCGCGCTGTCGCAGAGCCTCGGCGCCCTGGCGGCTTCACGCGTGGTGCAAGGCGTGGGCGGCGCGATGCTGCTGCCGGTCGGCCGGCTGGCGCTGATGCGGTCGGTGCGGCGCGAGGCCTTCCTGGACGCCATGGGCTTCGTCGCGATACCGGGCCTCGTCGGCCCGCTCGTCGGGCCCACCTTCGGCGGCTGGCTGGTGCAGTACGCCTCGTGGCACTGGATCTTCCTGATCAACCTGCCGGTCGGCGCGGCGGCGGCGCTGGCGACACTGCGCTTCATGGCGGATGCGCGCAGCGCCGTCAGCCGCTTCGATGCCGGCGGCTACCTGCTGCTGTCGGCCAGCATGGTGGCGCTGTCGCTGTCGCTGGACGGCTTCGAGCTCGGACTGCGCCATGCCGGCGTGCTGATGTTGCTGCTGCTCGGCGTCGCGAGCTTCGTCGCCTACTGGCTGCACGCCACGCGCTCGCCCGCGCCGCTGTTCCCGCTGGGTCTGTTCCGCGTCCACACCTACCGGGTCGGCGTGCTCGGCAACCTGTTCGCGCGCGTGGGCAGCGGCAGCATGCCCTTCATGATCCCGTTGCTGCTGCAGGTGGGTCTCGGCTACGGCCCGCTCGATGCCGGCATGACGATGATCCCGGTGGCGCTCGCCGGCATGCTCGCCAAGCGCTGGGTCGTACCGGTGGTGCGCGAGCTGGGATACCGGCGCGTGCTGGTGGGCAACACGCTGCTGGTCGGAGCGGCGATCGCCTCCTTCGCCCTGGTCTCGCCGGCGCAGCCGGCTTGGCTGCGGCTGGCCCAGCTGGCCCTCTTCGGGCTGGTCAACTCGCTGCAGTTCACCGCCATGAACACCATCACCCTGCGCGACCTCGAGGGGCCGCTCGCCAGCGGAGGCAACAGCCTGCTGTCGATGGTGATGCTGCTGTCGATGAGTTTCGGGGTGGCGGCGGCCAGCGGCCTGCTGGCGGCGCTCGCGGGCGAGGACGGCACCGCACTGCCGGCGTTCCACCTCACCTTCCTCTGCCTGGGCGGGATCACGGCGATGTCGGCAGCCATCTTCTGGCAGCTCGCGCCCGAGCGCGCGCGGCGCCGCCAGCGCAGCATGCCAGGGCCGGACTGACGCGGCGTGGCGCGCAAGGGTCGCCGCCCCCGCGGCAACCCGATAGAATAGGGATTTCCAGCGGATGTTTCGTCCATGACCCCCCTGATTTTCGTCACTGGCGGCGTGGTGTCCTCGCTCGGCAAGGGCATCGCCGCGGCGTCGCTGGCCGCCATCCTCGAAGCGCGCGGGCTTCGCGTGACGCTGATGAAGCTGGATCCGTACATCAACGTCGATCCGGGCACCATGAGCCCGTTCCAGCACGGCGAGGTGTACGTCACCGACGATGGCGCCGAAACCGACCTCGACCTCGGCCACTACGAGCGCTTCGTGCGCACGCGCCTGACCGGCAGGAATTCCATCACCACCGGCAAGATCTACGAGAGCGTGATCGCCAAGGAGCGCCGCGGCGACTACCTCGGCGCCACCGTGCAGGTGATCCCGCACATCACCGACGAGATCAAGCACCGCGTGTACGAGGCGACCCAGGGCTACGACGTTGCCCTGGTCGAGATCGGCGGTACCGTCGGCGACATCGAATCGCTGCCGTTCCTCGAGGCGATCCGCCAGATCCGCATCGAGCACGGTGCCGAGATGGCGATCTTCATGCACCTGACGCTGGTGCCGTACATCAAGGCCGCCGGCGAGATCAAGACCAAGCCGACCCAACATTCGGTGAAGGAACTGCGCTCGATCGGCATCCAGCCCGACATCCTGGTCTGCCGTTGCGAGCAGCCGCTGCCGCAGGGCGACCGCCGCAAGATCGCGCTGTTCACCAACGTGCCGGAAAAGGCGGTGATCAGCGCGATCGACGTGGACATCATCTACCAGCTCCCGCTGTGGCTGCACGAGCAGGGCCTGGACGACATCGTCGTGGACAAGCTGCGCCTGTCCGCCAGGCCGGCCGACCTGTCCGGCTGGGAGCGCGCCGTCGATGCCGTTGCCCACCCGCAGGGCGAGGTGACGATCGCCATCGTCGGCAAGTACGTCGAGCACAAGGATGCCTACAAGTCCCTCGGCGAGGCGCTGCGCCATGGCGGCCTCAAGCAGAAGACGCGCATCAACCTGCGCTGGGTCGAATCCGAGGACATCGAGCGCCGCGGCGCCGAGGCGGTGCTGGGCGACGCCGACGGCATCCTGGTGCCGGGCGGCTTCGGCAAGCGCGGCTTCGAAGGCAAGATTGCCGCAGCCGGCTTCGCGCGCGAGCGGCGCATCCCGTATTTCGGCATCTGCTACGGCATGCACGCGGCGGTGGCGGACTTCGCCCGCAACATCGCCGGCATGGAAGGAGCCAATTCGAGCGAGAACGACCGCAACTGCCCGGATCCCGTGATCGCGCTGATCACCGAATGGAAGACCGGCGCCGGCGACGTGGAGCGGCGCGACGAGGAGTCGGGCAAGGGCGGCACGATGCGCCTGGGCGCGCAGGAGTGCCGCCTCAAGGCCGGCACCCTCTCGCGCGAGCTGTACGGGCAGGACGTGGTGCGCGAGCGGCATCGCCACCGCTACGAGTTCAACAACCGCTATCGCCAGCAGTTCGAGGACCTCGGCCTCGTGATCGCCGGCAAGTCGATGGACGACCTGCTGGTGGAGATCATCGAACTGCCGGACCATCCCTGGTTCGTCGCCTGCCAGTTCCATCCCGAGTTCACCTCCACCCCTCGCGACGGCCATCCGCTGTTCATCGGCTTCGTGCGCGCGGCGCGCGAGTACCGCGCCGTGCGCGAAGCGCCGCGCCTGGCCAAGGAGGCGGCGGCATGAGCCGGTCCCCGCGGCCGGGCGGCCGGCGATGAAGCTCTGCGGCTTCGAGGCCGGCCTCGACCACCCGCTGTTCCTGATTGCCGGTCCCTGCGTCATCGAGTCCATGCAGCTGCAGCTCGACACCGCCGGGGCCCTGCAGGAAATCACCGCGCGGCTCGGCGTGCCGTTCGTGTTCAAGTCGAGCTTCGACAAGGCCAACCGCACGTCCGGCAGCAGCTACCGCGGCCCGGGCCTGGAGGAAGGGCTGAAGGTGCTGGCCGAAGTGAAGCGCCAGCTCGGCGTGCCGGTGCTGACCGACGTGCACGAGTACACGCCGATGGACGAGGTGGCGAGCGTCGTCGACATGCTGCAGACGCCGGCGTTCCTCTGCCGCCAGACCGATTTCATCCAGAACGTGGCGCGCGCCGGCAAGCCGGTCAACATCAAGAAGGGGCAGTTCCTCAGCCCCTGGGAAATGAAGCATGTCGCCGCCAAGGCGAAGGCCACCGGCAACGGGCACATCCTGGTGTGCGAGCGCGGTGCCAGCTTCGGCTACAACAACCTGGTGTCGGACATGCGCAGCCTCGCGGTGATGCGCGACACCGGCTGCCCGGTGGTGTTCGACGCCACCCATTCGGTGCAGCTGCCCGGCGGCGCTGACGGGCGTTCCGGCGGCCAGCGCGAGTTCGTGCCGGTGCTGGCGCGCGCGGCGGTAGCCGTGGGCATTGCCGGCCTCTTCATGGAAACCCACCCCGATCCCGACAAGGCCCTCAGCGACGGTCCCAATGCGTGGCCGCTCGGCAAGATGGCAGCGCTGCTGGAGACGCTGGTCGAACTCGATGCCGTCGGCAAGCGCCGGGGCTTCGGCGAGGACCCGGCATGAGCGCACCCGTCACGTCGCCCGTGGCGGAGCGCATTGAACGCCTGCTGGAGGAAATGCGCGACGCCCAGCGCGACCACCTGGCGTGGTCGCGCGAGGTGACGCAGCGTTCGCTCGCGGCGCAACAGACGGCGATCGACGTCGCGCGCAGGAGTGCGCGCCTGTACCGCATCGTGGTGAGCGTCGCGGCGGTGCTGGTGGCGGCGCTGCTCGTGCTGCTGTTTTCCCTGCTGCCCTGAAAAGGACGACCCCACTGCCATGCCGACTACCATTACCCGCATTCATGCGCGAGAGATCCTCGATTCGCGCGGCAATCCCACGCTCGAA
The DNA here is from genome assembly GCA_023412995.1 of Pseudomonadota bacterium. Taxonomy (GTDB): domain Bacteria; phylum Pseudomonadota; class Gammaproteobacteria; order Xanthomonadales; family Rhodanobacteraceae; genus Dokdonella_A. Next base: position 1,975 of record JAEZQS010000054.1, on the reverse strand, counting down.
GCCGAAGTCACCTACGGCGACGGCTCGTTCGGCCGCGCGGCCGTGCCGTCGGGCGCTTCCACCGGCACGCGCGAGGCGGTGGAGCTTCGCGACGGCGACAAGGCGCGCTACCTCGGCAAGGGCGTGCGCCAGGCCGTCGCCAACGTCAACGGGCCGATCGCCCGTGCGCTGGTCGGGTCCGACGGCAGCGACCAGCGCGGCCTCGACGCGGCGCTGGTGGCGCTCGATGGCAGCGACAACAAGGGCCAGCTCGGCGCCAATGCCCTGCTCGGCGTCTCGCTCGCCAATGCCCACGCGCTGGCCGCCGCGCACCATGTGCCGCTGTGGAAGGAACTCGCCGGCGGCCGGGCCGCGCACCTTCCGCTGCCGATGATGAGCATCATCAACGGCGGCGCGCATGCCGCCAACAACGTCGACATGCAGGAATTCATGATCCTGCCCGCCGGACTGCCAAGTTTCTCCGAGGCGCTGCGCGCCGGGGTGGAGGTGTTCCACGCATTGAAGTCGGTGCTGAAGGACCGCGGCCTCGCCACGGCGGTGGGCGACGAGGGCGGCTTCGCGCCGGACCTGCGTTCCAACGAGGAGGCGGTCGAGACCATCCTCGCGGCGATCGAACGTGCCGGCTACCGCGCCGGGCGCGACATCTGGCTCGGCCTGGACGTGGCGAGCTCGGAGTTCCACCGCGACGGCGCCTACCACCTGGACGGGGAAGGCAAGGTGCTCGACGCCGGCCAGCTGGTGGAGTTCTACGCCGGCTGGTGCGCGAAGTACCCGATCGTGACGATCGAGGACGGCATGGCCGAAGGCGACTGGGACGGCTGGAAGCAGCTGACCGGCGCGCTGGGCGAGCGCGTGCAGCTGGTCGGCGACGACCTGTTCGTGACCAACACCGCCATCCTGCGCGAGGGCATCGAGCGCCACGTCGCCAACGCCGTGCTCGTCAAGGTGAACCAGATCGGCACCCTGACCGAGACCCTCGACGCCATCGCGATGGCGCATGCGGCGAACTACGCGGCCGTCATCTCGCACCGCTCCGGCGAGACCGAGGACACCACCATCGCCGACCTCGCGGTGGCGACCACGGCCACCCAGATCAAGACCGGTTCGCTGTGCCGTTCCGATCGCGTGGCCAAGTACAACCAGCTGCTGCGCATCGAGGAGGAACTCGGCGTGGCGGCACGCTACGCCGGCATGGACGCATTCCCGAACCTGCCCCGCTTCGGCCGCTGAGCCGCGCGCGTGCTGCGCTGGGTCGCCCTCGTCCTGCTGCTCCTGCTCGGGGCATTGCAGGTGCGGCTGTGGACCGGCCAGGGCGGCATGCGCGAAGTGTGGCGGCTGGAGCGGCGTGTTTCCGAGCAGACGCGCGAGAACGCCGCGCTCAAGGCACGCAATGAGATGCTGTCGGCCGAGGTGGACGACTTGAAGCACGGCGAGGAAGCGATCGAGGAGCGTGCGCGCGCCGAGCTCGGCCTGTTGAAGCCGGGCGAAACCTTCTACCAGGTGGTGGAACCGGACAAGGGCGGCGCGCCGGCGGGCGCTGGCGATGACGCGCCCTGATCCGGTGTGGTGCGTCGTGCCGGCGGCAGGGCGCGGGGCGCGGTTTGGCGCCAGCGTGCCGAAGCAGTACGTTCCCCTCGCCGGCGAGCCGCTGCTGCTGCACACGCTGCGCCGCCTGGCCGCCATGCCGTCCATTGCCGGGTTGCTGGTGGTGCTGGCAGCGGACGACGCGTCCTGGTCCGCGCTGGATACGCCGCGCAACCTGCCGCTGCGTACCACCACCGGCGCGAGCGAACGCGGCGGCTCGGTACTGGCCGGGCTGCGCGCGCTGCCGGAAACGGTGGGGGATGCGGATTTCGTGCTGGTGCACGATGCCGCGCGGCCGTGCGTGCGCGAAGAGGACGTGGCGCGACTGCTGCGCGCGGCGTCCGCCGCCGGCGGCGGCCTGCTCGCCGCGCCGGTGCGCGACACCCTCAAG
>JAEZQS010000016.1 GCA_023412995.1 Pseudomonadota bacterium | reverse complement strand
GGGCTTGCCACTCGCCCCCGCCGCCCCCGCGGGGGCGCGCGCCGCCGCCCGCACCGGCGAGCTTGCCCAGCACGGCCGCCGCCAGCACCAGTCCCAGCGCCGGCAGGCTGGCCGCGGCAAACGCCTCGGGTGTCGCATGCAGGCCTGCCATGGCGAAGAACACCGGCATCAGCAACAGCACGGCGACCGGCTCGAGTCGCGCGTGCAGGCTGGCGCACAGGCGGTCGTCGCGCGGCAGGCAGGCACCGCACAGGAAGGCGCCGAACAATGCGTGCAGTCCCAGCCACTGGGTCGCGGCTGCCGCCGTACAGGCGAGCGCGAGCAGGATGCCGAACAGCGTGGCACCCGGCCGTCCGTCCGGCGCGTGACGCAGCAGCCAGCGCGCAAGCATCGGCCGCAGCACGCCAAGGCAGGCTGCCGCCAGCAGCAGCAGGCCGCCCGCCGTTCGTGCAAACGCCGTCCAGCCGCCGGCGGCGCCGAGCACCGCCACCACCAGGGCGAGCGCGACCCAGGCAAGGGCGTCGGCGAGCGCGGCGCCGGCCAGGGCCACCTGGCCGATGCGCGTCTGCGCCATGCCGGTGTCGCCCAGGAGCCGCGCCAGTACCGGGACGGCGGTCACCGCCATCGATGCCGCGAGGAAGAGGGCAAACGGCCATGCCGCCACGCCGGGCGGCGCATGGTGCGCGTAGAGGTAGGGCGCGATGGCCAGACCCAGCGCCATCGGCAGTACGACGCCGAGGCCGCCGGTCCAGCCGGCGACCGCCAGCTGCGAGCGCACGCCCGCCGGCAGGCGCAGTCCCGCGCCGACCAGGAACATGAAGAGCACCAGCCCGAACTCGCTCAGTGCTTCGAGCGCGGGCAGCGATGCCGGCGGGAACAATGCCTGGTGCACGCCGGGGGCGAGGGCGCCGAGCAGCACCGGCCCGAGGGCGAAACCGGCCAGCATCTCGCCAATCACCGCGGGCTGTCCGACTCGCTGCATCAGCCAGGCGAGCGCACGCGCGGCAACGAGGATCACCGCCAGCTGCAGCAGCAGGTGCGGCGTCGGCCCCATCTCAGGCCGCGTCCACCGGATCGTGGATCAGCGGGGCACCGTGAGAGCGGCGGTAGGCCTGCAGCACGTTGCCGTAGTGGATGACGCGGCCGATGGTGTAGAGGGTGATGCGGGTGACGTCGCGCACCGGGCGGAAATGGCTGCCGCGGAAATCGCCGTGGTAGCGCGAGTCGATCGGCACCGAGACGGCGCCGAGGCCGCGTTCGCGCGTGGCGGCAATCAGCAGCGCCGCCTCGAACACGAAATCGTCCGCCGCGAGGTCGACCAGTTCCAGCGCGGGGAGCGGGTAGTAGCGTTGCCCGCTCTGGGTGTCCGCCACCGGCACGCCGCAGGCCCAGGAGATGCCCCAGTCGGCCACGGCATTCGCGCGCCGGCGCGCGGGCGGCTGGTTCTCGCGCTGGCGGATGCGTGCACCGATCACGATGTGGCCGGGGTAGCGGCGTGCCGCGGCCAGCAGGCGCGGGATGTCGGAGGCCAGGTGCTGGCCGTCGCCATCCATCGCGACGACGGCATCGAATCCGAGTTCGCGTGCCTTGCGGAAGCCGTCGCGCAGGCCCTGTCCCTTGCCCAGTGGCGTCGCGTGGCGCACCAGCGTCACCGGCAGGTCGGCAATGCGCTCGACCGTGGCATCGCTGGAGCCGTCGTCGACCACGATCACGTGCGGACACACCGCGAGCACCGATTCCACCACGCGGCGGATCGCGCGCTCTTCGTTCAGCGCGGGGATGACCACTGCCACGTGGGCCGGATCGGTCGCACTCATGCCAGCGCCTCGATGGCCACGGTGGCTCCGCCATTGGGCAGCCGCAGCGTGCCGGCGGGTCCCTTCGCGATCCAGCCGAGCAGGCGCGCCGCCGATGCCGGTGGCGGCGATGCTTCGGCGACGGCGTCCTCGTGGCGGAGCGCCACGCGCGCGGCCGCCCCGCCATGGTGCGGCGCGGGTGACAGCACGAACGCGAGTGCATACGGGAACGGCGCGTCGACCACGCCCTGCAGCGCGCCGCAGGCGGCAATGTCGTACATCGCGAACAGCACGGGCACCTCGTCGGCGTGTGCCTGCACCGCGGCCTCGAACAGGCCCGCGGCAAGGCTGTCGTGCCACGCGGACAGCGCGCTGGACGGCGCGTGGCAGGCGGTCGCCACGGTCCAGTAGCCTGCCGGCGCGTTGTGCACGGAATTGTGGAAGCGGGTGGGCGACAGCGTCAGCGGCTCGTCGGCGAGGGTCCGGCACATGGCGTCGGTAATGGCGACGTCGCCATGCGCGGAGGCGAACACGCAGGGCAGCGTCGCGGCATCGCGGCCCGCCATCCGGCAGGCCTGCTGCGCCACCTCGCATGCCAGCAGTACGGGCCCCGGCGCGCGGCGGCGCTCGTTCGGCGAGAGCACGTCGGCGGCCGGGCGCGGCGCGCCATCCACCAGTGCGAGGCCACCGTCGCGCAGCTGCGCGCTGGCAGCCGGCCAGCCCTCGACGCCCGGCGACCACCAGCCGATGCCCTCGATGGCGACGCGCAGCGCGTCCATCAGTGCGCCCGTCCGCGCGCGAAGGCGAGCGTGCAGTTGTTGCCGCCGAAGCCGAACGAGTTGCTTAGCGCGACGCGGATCGCGCGCGGCTCGTTGGCGAACGCGATCTGCGGTCCGCAGGCGGCGTCGGGCGCGTGGCTGCCGAGCGTGCCCGGCACCAGGTCCATCGCCATCGCCTCGAGCGTCAGCACCGCTTCGAGGATGCCGGCGGCGCCGAGCGTGTGGCCGGTCCAGCCCTTGGTGCCGCTGGCGCGGGTGGTGGCGTCGAACACGTCGGCGATCATGGCCGCCTCGACCGCATCGTTGTGGCGGGTGGCGGTGCCGTGCAGGTTGACGTAATCGACGTCGGATGGCGCCAGCCCGGCGCGCGCGAGCGCGTCGGCCAGCGCCAGGCGCGCGGCGAGGCCTTCGGGGTGCGGGCTCGACATG
>JAEZQS010000317.1 GCA_023412995.1 Pseudomonadota bacterium | reverse complement strand
CCTGCGCCTGCACCAGGGTGACCGGCGCCGGCGCCGGCGGCGGTGGCGCGCGTTCTCCCGAGCAGGCACCGAGCAGGAACGCCAGAGCCAGTGGCGCTCCGGCTCGGCGCACGCTTGCGAGGTTGGCCCGACCCATCCTGACTCCGCTGCGTCCTCTGTAGCGCCGGGTAGTGTGAACGATCCCCGCCGTCGCGACCCGCCCGGGGGGTAAACGTCGGGTAAAGGCCGGGCATGACGGATGGCAGGGGCGAGCGGAAGGGAAAGCGGCGAGGGCGCGTCGAATGCACGGCCGGCACGCTGTCCGGTCGGCTGGATGGGGGTCCCGTGTGGAACCTGTCCGGCGGCCAAATCGCGTGGGCCGTGCGTCTCCGCAATGGCCGCCCGCAAACAGGGAGGGGTGGCACGCGCTGGTAGAATGGGCGATTCACGCTGCGCGCATTCTGCCGCGGCGGTGCTGCCCATTTGCCTGCCGATGGAATCGATGCTGCTGCCGCTGTCCCTCCCCTCCTCCGTGCGCCAGCGGCGTTACTGGAATGCGCCGCATGGCGCCGCGCTGGCACTGGCACTCGCCGAGGCGGGCCGGGCATACGACGGCCTGGTGGTGGCGGTGGCACAGGACACCCATGCCGCGCACGCGCTGGAAGCGGAACTGGCCGTGTTTGCCGGCGGCAGCGGGCTGGAAGTGCTGCAGTTCCCCGACTGGGAAACCCTGCCCTACGACCTCTTCTCCCCGCATGCCGACATCGTTTCGCAGCGCGTCGCAACGCTGTACCGCCTGCCCTCGCTGAAGCGCGGCGTGCTGGTGGTGCCGGTCGCCACGCTGATGCAGCGCCTGGCGCCACGCAGCTACATCGGCGGCTCGGCGCTGGTGATGGAACGCGGGCAATCGCTCGACCTCGACGGCGAGCGGCGCCGGCTGGAAGCCGCCGGCTACCGGCACGTGCCGCAGGTGCAGGAGCCGGGCGAGTTCGCCGTGCGCGGCGCGCTGATCGACATCTTCGCGATGGGCAGCGCCGAGCCGTACCGGATCGAGCTCTTCGACGAGGAGATCGAGTCGATCCGCGCCTTCGATCCGGAGACCCAGCGTTCGGACCACAAGGTCGACTCGGTGCGCCTGCTGCCGGCACGCGAGTTCCCCCTGACCGAGGAATCGGCGCGTGCGTTCCGCAACACGCTGCGTGAGCGTTTCCCGATCGATCCGCGCCATTGCCCGCTCTACCAGGACATCAAGGAAGGCATGACGCCGGCAGGCATCGAGTACTACCTGCCGCTCTTCTTCGACCACACCGAAACCCTGTTCGACTACCTGCCGGGCGAGGCGCTGTTCGTGCTGGGCGAGGGCGTGCTCGACGCCGCCGACCGCTTCTGGGCGCAGGCGGGGGCGCGCCACGAGCAGCGCGCGCACGATGCCGAGCGCCCGATCCTGCCACCGGGCGAGCTGTACCTTCCGCCACAGCAACTGCGTGAGCGGCTCAACGCGGCGCTGCGCGTCGACCTCGTCGCGCACGGCAGCAACGAGCACGCGATCGACCCCGGCACGCAGCCCGCGCCGGTCCTGCCCCTTACCCGCAAAGGCGCCGGGCAGGGCGAGGACCTGAAGCGGTTCCTGGCAGCGTGGCCGGGGCGCGTGCTGGTGGCAGCCGATTCGGCTGGGCGCCGCGAAGGCCTGGTGGAGCAGTTTGCCGCGGCCGGCCTGCGGCCCGAGGCGGTGGCGTCGTGGCAGGCCTTCGCACGACCGTCGGGCACGCCGTCGCGTTTCGCGATCACGGTCGCGCCGCTGGAACAGGGTTTCGTCCTCGACCAGCCGGCCCTCGCGGTCCTCACGGAACGCGAGCTCTTCGGCGAGCGCGCGCAGCAGCCACGCCGCCGGCGCCGGGCCACGCGCGATCCCGAAGCCATCGTGCGCGACCTCGCCGAGCTCACGCTCGGCTCGCCCATCGTGCATGTCGACCACGGTGTTGGACGCTACCAGGGCCTGTCCAGCCTCGACGTCGGCGGCGAGCGCGCCGAGTTCCTGGAAATCGAGTACGCCAAGGGCGACAAGCTGTACGTCCCGGTTTCCCAGCTCCACCTGGTATCGCGCTATTCGGGCACCGCGCCGGAAATGGCCCCGCTCCACTCCCTCGGGGGCGACGCCTGGGAGCGGGCGAAGAAGAAGGCAGCTTCGAAGGTGCGCGACGTCGCCGCCGAGCTGCTGGCGATCTATGCCCAGCGCGAGGCACGCCAAGGCACCGCCCTCGCCATCGACACCGCGCTGGCCGGGCAGTTCGGCGCTGCCTTCCCGTTCGAGGAAACGCCGGACCAGGCGAGCGCGATCGAGGCCGTGCTGGCCGATCTCGCCTCGCCGAAACCGATGGACCGCGTGGTCTGCGGCGACGTCGGTTTCGGCAAGACCGAAGTCGCTCTGCGCGCCGCCTTTGCCACCGCCACCGCCGGCAAGCAGGTCGCCATGCTGGCCCCGACCACGCTGCTGGCGCAGCAGCACTACCAGAATTTCCGCGACCGCTTCGCCGACTGGCCAATACGGGTCGAGGTGCTGTCGCGCTTCAAGACGAAGAAGGAAATCGGCGCCGCCCTCGACCGCCTTGCCGCGGGCGAGGTCGACGTGATGATCGGCACGCACAAGCTGCTGCAGCCGGACGTGCGCTTCAAGGACCTTGGCCTCGTCATCGTCGACGAGGAACACCGCTTCGGCGTGCGGCAGAAGGAGGCGCTCAAGAAGCTGCGCGCGGAAGTCGACCTGCTCACCCTCACCGCGACACCCATCCCGCGCACGCTCAACATGGCGATGTCCGGCCTGCGCGACCTGTCGATCATCGCGACGCCGCCGGCGCACCGCCTCGCGGTCAAGACCTTCATCGGCCAGCATGACCCGGGCCTGGTGCGCGAGGCGCTGCAGCGCGAACTCGCCCGCGGCGGCCAGGCGTATTTCCTCCACAACGAGGTGTCGACGATCGAGAAGACCGCGCGCGAGATCGGCGAGCTGATGCCGGAAGCGCGCGTGCGCATCGCCCATGGCCAGATGCACGAGCGCGAACTCGAGCAGGTGATGCTGGATTTCTACCGCCAGCGCTTCAACGTGCTGGTCGCCACCACCATCATCGAGTCCGGCATCGACGTGCCGAGCGCCAACACCATCATCATCGACCGCGCGGACCGCTTCGGCCTCGCCCAGCTGCACCAGCTGCGCGGGCGCGTCGGGCGCTCGCACCACCGTGCGTATGCCTATCTGATCGTGCCCGACACGCGCTCGATCACGCCGGACGCGGAAAAGCGCCTGGAAGCCCTCGCCTCGCTCGAGGAACTCGGCGCCGGCTTCACCCTCGCCACCCACGACCTCGAGATCCGCGGCGCGGGCGAACTGCTGGGCGAGGAGCAGAGCGGCCAGATCGAGGCGGTCGGCTTCGCGCTCTACTCCGACATGCTGGACCGCGCCGTGCGCGCGCTGCGCCAGGGCAAGGTGCCGGACTTCGACCTCACCAGCGAACACGAAGCGGAAATCGAGCTCAACCTGCCGGCGCTGATCCCCGAGGACTACCTGCCCGACGTCAACGCCCGCCTGACCCTCTACAAGCGCATCGCCAGCGCGCGCGACGACGAGGAGCTACGCGAGCTGCAGGTCGAGATGATCGACCGCTTCGGGCTGCTGCCCTACCAGGCCAAGCACCTCTTCGCCGCCACCTCGCTCAAGCTGGCCGCGACGCCGCTCGGCATCCGCAAGCTCGACGTCGGCGCCAGCGGGGGACGTGTCGTGTTCCGCCCGCACCCCGCCATCGAACCGATGGCGGTGATCAGGCTGGTGCAGTCGCAGCCGCGCGTGTATTCCCTCGACGGCCAGGACAAGCTGCGCTTCCGCATGCCGCTGGAAGGGGCGAGCGAGCGGCTTCGCGCCGCCAATGACCTGCTCGCCACATTGGGTGCGCGCCGGGCGGCGTGAGCTTCCGGCCGCGCGACTGAGGCGAGCACGGGTATCGCGGCGTACGCAACGCGCACCGGTCCGTCACGGCTGCACGGCCATCGGCAGCCTCAACGTCGGCGCCAGCACGTCGCCCGGCACCAGTTCGAGCTGGCCGAAGCTCCATCCGGCGGGCAGCAGGCTGCCATCGACCGTCACCTCGATCACCTGCGTTCCACCCGGTGCCAGGGTGAAGCCTGTCGGCAGCACGCTGGCGGCGCCGGCGGGCAAACCGGCAATGGCCAGCGTGTAGTCCTGCGACAGCAGCGAGGTGCTGCGCAGCGTGCGCGTGAAGGTGCAGGACACCGTGCAGCCTGCGGCCATCTGGGGGAGGTTGAGCGAGGAAACATCGCCGCCGCCGGCAGGATCGGCCGCCACGTAGTTGGCCAGCGTCTCGTCCAGCACGACGCCGCTGCGTGCGGCACGCGCCAGGTCGAGGCGTCCCGAGCCGATGTCCCACGTCGTGGCGACCTCGCCATTGGCCGTGATGACCCCGTCGGTGATGGCCGTGAGGCTCAGCGCCGCGCGCAGTTCGGTGGGTGACCAGTCAGGGTGCAGCGTGCGCAGCAGCGCGCCTGCCCCCGCCACCACCGCGCTGGCCATGGACGTGCCCGTGTTCATCGAGAGCGCGCTGGCGCCCCCGACCTGTGCGGTCCACGCCGCGAGGATGTTGATGCCGGGCGCGGCGACGTCGGGCTTGACCAGCACCTGGCCGCCGGCATTGCCGGGGCCCCGACCACTGAACTTCGCCAGCACGTCGCCCCGCTGCGGGAACGAGGTGGCTGGCAGCCGCAGCGTCGCGGTGGCCGCCGCCGGATCGGACTGGATCACCGCCCAGACCGCATTCCAGTTCGCCAGCAGCATGGACCAGGCGGCGCCGCTGGCATCGAGATCGAGGAAACCGATGCCGACGAAGACGACGCCGATCGCACCTGCATCGATGGCTGCCTGCTGGCGCGGGATGCTGTCGCAGGTGGCGGCGGTGCCATCGTAGCGGATCACCGCGATCGCCCCGCGCCGGCCCGGTGCCGCACCGTCGAAACCATCGGCGAATACCGTGTCGGCGGCCGGCGTTACCGGCACGGTGAACGTATCGGGTGGATACGGCGTGCAGCCGTCGTTGCCGTCGGCGAGCAGGAAGTCCGGGCTGCGCACGATCGGCACGGCGGTGAAATCGGCCAGCGGGAACGGCGGTGCCGCGGGCCGCAGCGGCAAACCCTGCGTCGCCGGGGGCGGTGAACCGGGGCCGGTCAGGTCGAAGGTGAAGGCGACCACGTTGTCCTTGGTGGTCGCGGCCACCGTCTGCACCCAGGGCTCGTCATGCTCGACGCTCCCCGGCACCGGACCATTTGACCCGGCGGCCGCCGCCACGAAAATGCCAGCGCCCACTGCATTGCGGAGCGCGATGGAGGTGGCGTCTCCCCACGGATGGCCGCCGCCGGAAATCGGGTACTCGAGGACATCGACCCCGTCGGCCACTGCCTGGTCGATGCCCTGTACCACCACGGTGGAATCGCAGCTGGTGGTGCAGACCTTGTACGCGACCAGGTTGGCATGCGGCGCGACACCGGACAGGAGGAACGCGCCGCCACCGAACGGTGCCTGCCAGTGGTTGCCCGCTGCCGTCCCGGCGGTATGGGACCCGTGCCCTAGGAGGTCGGTGCCGCTTCGCGCCGGCTGCACGCTGGTGAAGTCGTACATGCCGATCAGCTTGTCGTTGCAGTGGCCGAGGTCGCCGTTCGGCGGCGTCGGCCCGCACAGCCCGAGGTAGTTGCCGGCGCCGTTCGGATTGGTGTGCACGTAGTTGTCGAACGGGCCGACCGCCGCGAAGGACGGGCTTTGCCAGTTGATGCCGCTGTCGAGCACGCCGATGACGATGCCTTCGCCTTCCGTCGGCAGGCCGCCGGTGGCACTGCCGTCCCAGATCGATGGCGCCCCCACGAAGGAAGGTGCGCGGTCGGTCAGCAGGCGCAGCGTGCGCGCGGCCTCCACGCGCAGGACGCCGGGTCTGGTGGCGACGAGGGCGGCCTCGCGGGCATCGAGCGCCAGCACCACCCCGTCGAGTGCGTGCTGCAGGGTGGCGAGCGGCGCCACGTCGCGCCCGAGTGCCTGCGACAGGTCCTGCACGATGTCCCACTGCTGCTGCGCCAGCCAGGCGACATAGGCCCGGTCTCTTATACACATA
>JAEZQS010000237.1 GCA_023412995.1 Pseudomonadota bacterium | reverse complement strand
ACCACCGTGCGGCGAACGACTCGGCCAAGGCGCTCGCGGCGCTGCCGGTGCAATCGGCCCTGACGACGCTGCCGCTGCTGGAGGTGCCCGGGCGCGACCTGGCCTGGAAGCTCCGCACGGCGGCACTGGCCGCCGACCAGCATGCCTATCGCTACACCGCGACGTTCAAGCCGAGCGACAAGCCGGCGCGGCCGCGACTGGGCAAGCTCGACCTTGCGACGCCCGAGGGCGCGTCCGGGGTCGAGCGCGCCCTCGCCGAAGCGGCAGCCATTGCCACCGGCGTGCGCTTCGCGCGCGAGCTGGGCAACCTGCCGCCCAACATCTGCAATCCGGCCTGGATTGCCGCCCGGGCGAAGGAAATCGCCGACGGCCACGAGGGCGTCACGCTCGAAGTGCTCGAGCGCGAAGCGATGCAGGAACTGGGCATGGGCGCGCTGCTCGGCGTCGCGCAGGGCTCGGCCAACCCGCCCCGGCTGGTCGTGCTGCGCTGGCAGGGCAAGGGCGGCGGGGCGAAGCCGTACGCGCTGGTCGGCAAGGGCATCACCTTCGACAGCGGCGGCATCTCGCTCAAGCCCGGCGCCGGCATGGAGGAAATGAAGTTCGACATGTGCGGCGCCGCCGGCGTGCTCGGCGCGTTCCTTGCCGCGGTCGAGCTGAAGTTGCCGATCGACCTGGTGTGCATCGTGCCGGCGGTGGAGAACATGCCGGGCGGCAACGCCTACCGCCCGAGCGACATCCTGACCAGCCTGTCCGGCCTCACCATCGAGGTGCTCAACACCGATGCCGAGGGCCGCCTGATCCTGTGCGATGCGCTGACCTACGCGGCGCGCTTCGACCCGGAAGTGATCATCGACGCGGCCACCCTCACCGGCGCCTGCGTGGTCGCCCTCGGCAAGCATGCCTCCGGCCTGATGACACGGGACGACGAACTGGCGGCGCAACTGCTGGCCGCAGGCGAAGCCACCCACGACCGCGCCTGGCGCCTGCCGCTGTGGGACGACTACCAGGGGCAGCTGGATTCCGGCTTCGCCGATGTCGCCAACATCGGCGGCAAGACCGCCGGCGCCATCACGGCCGGCTGTTTCCTCGCGCGCTTCACCGCCGGCCGCCGCTGGGCCCACCTGGACATTGCCGGCACCGCCTGGGACGAGGGCCGCAAGGGCATGGCGACCGGCCGGCCGGTGCGGCTGCTGGCGCAGTACCTGATCGACCGCAGTGCCTGACGTGGAGCCCACGCCGACCGACGGCGCGCGGCGCAAGCAGGCGACGCTGGTGGCGCTGGTGGGCGCGTCGGCCGCGCTCGGCATCGCCGATGCGGCGCTCGGCATCGCGCAGGGCGACGACGGCACCCGCATCGCGTTCACCCTGATCGGCAACATCGTGCTGCTGGTGCTGGGGTTCCGCTGGCTGCACTTCGATTCGGCCGAGCTGGACATCCGCCGGCCCGCCTGGCTCAACATCGGCATCGTGCTGCTGGCAGCCGGCTTCGTGCCCTACTATTTGTACAAGACTCGCCCGCCGGGCCGGCGCCTGCCGGCCATCGCGGGGTTCTTCGCGCTGATCTTCGCCTGCATGCTGGCGTCGGCCCTCGGCGCCATGCTGATGACCGCGCTGTCGGGCGGCGCGGCCGGTCCCTGAGCATGCCGCGCGCCGATTTCTACCTGATCGACAAGCCGCGTTTCCGCGCCGACCCGCTGCTGCTGGTGTGCGAACTGGCCCGGCGCGCGTTCCATGCGCAGCAGCCGACGCTGGTGCTGGTGCGTTCGGAGGAAGAAGCCGAAGCGCTCGACACGCTGTTGTGGGAGTTCGATGAGGAAGCCTTCATCCCCCACCAGGTGGTGGGCGAAGCCGAGCCCGAAGAAGATGCGGTCACGGCCGTCCTGATCGTGCCGCCCGGCCGGCGGACGCCCGACCGTCCGCTGGTGATCAACCTGCGCGAGGACCGTGCGCCCGGCCGCTACGAACGCGTGCTGGAAGTGGTGCCCGCGGACGACAGCGAGCGCGCCGGCTCGCGCCGCCGCTGGCAGGCCTACCGCCAGGCCGGCTTCGAGGTGGTGAAGCACGATATGTAGCTGAAAGCCGGGAATGGGGAATGGAGAATGGGGAATCGCAACAGCCAGGATCCTCCCGCCACCCACCAGCGCCGCTTTCGACCATTCCCGATTCCCGATTCCCTATTCCCTGACTTTTCCCATGGACAAAAGCTACGAACCCGCCCCCATCGAAGCGAAATGGTATGCGCGCTGGGAAGCGGCCAGCCTGTTCGAACCGGCGGGCGACGGCGCGCCGTATGCGATCCTGCTGCCGCCGCCCAACGTCACCGGCACGCTGCACATGGGGCATGCGTTCCAGCAGACGATCATGGATGCGCTGGCGCGCTACCACCGCATGCGTGGCCGCCGCACGCTGTGGCAGGGCGGTACCGACCACGCCGGCATCGCGACGCAGAAGATCGTGGAAAACCGGCTCGCGGCGGAGGGCCTGTCGCGCCACGACCTCGGGCGCGAGCGCTTCGTCGAGCGGGTGTGGCAATGGAAGGAGCAGTCCGGCGGCGCGATCACGGCGCAGATGCGCCGCCTCGGCGCCTCGGTGGACTGGTCGCGCGAGCGCTTCACCATGGACGAGGGCCTGTCGGCTGCGGTGCGGCGCGTGTTCGTCGAGTGGTACCGGGCCGGACTGCTGTATCGCGGCAAGCGCCTCGTGCACTGGGACCCGCAGCTGATGACGGCGGTCTCCGATCTCGAGGTCGACAGCGAGGAACGCGAAGGCTCGCTGTGGTCGATCCGCTACGACGTGGTCGACCCGCAAGCGGGGGAACCGGGCAGTCTCGTGGTCGCCACCACGCGCCCCGAGACCCTGCTCGGCGACGTCGCGGTGGCGGTGCATCCGGAGGACGAGCGCTATCGCGCGCTGGTCGGCCGCCAAGTGCGCCTGCCGCTCACCGGCCGCACCATCCCGGTGGTCGCCGACGACTACGTCGACCGCGAGTTCGGCACCGGCGCGGTGAAGATCACGCCGGCGCACGATTTCAACGACTGGCAGCTCGGCGCCCGCCACGGCCTGGCGCCGCGGGTGATCCTGACGCTCGATGCACGCATCAACGACGAGGCGCCGGAGCGCTACCGCGGCCTCGAACGGTTTGCCGCGCGCAAGGCGGTGCTGGCCGACCTCGAGGCTGCCGGCCTGCTGGTGGAAACGAGGAAGCACACGCTGCAGGTGCCGGTGAGCCAGCGCTCGGGGGCGGTGATCGAGCCGATGCTGACCGACCAGTGGTTCCTCGACCTCACCCGCGACACGCTGCCGGACGGCCGTCCCGGGGGTCGCCAGGCGATCACCGCACCCGCCCTCGCGGCGGTTCGCGACGGGGAGATCCGTTTCATTCCCGACAACTGGGCGACCACCTACAACCAGTGGCTCGAAAACATCCAGGACTGGTGCGTCAGCCGCCAGCTCTGGTGGGGCCATCGCATTCCCGCCTGGTACGACGAGGCCGGCCACATCTTCGTCGGCGAGGACGAGGCGGATGCCCGCGCGCATGCGGCGCAGCCGCCGGTCGGCGCGCTGTGCCAGGACGAGGACGTGCTCGACACCTGGTTCAGTTCCGCGCTGTGGCCGTTCTCGACCCTCGGCTGGCCCGGCGAAACCCCCGCACGCGCGGCCGAATGGCAGGCGTTCAACGCCTTCCTGCCGAGCAGCGTGCTGGTCACCGGGTTCGACATCATCTTCTTCTGGGTGGCGCGCATGGTGATGGCGACGCGCTACTTCACCGGGCGCCTGCCCTTCCGCGACGTCTACATCAACGCCATCGTGCGCGACGCGGAAGGACAGAAGATGTCCAAGTCCAAGGGCAACACGATCGACCCGATCGACGTCATCGACGGCATCGCGCTGGAACCGCTGGTGGAGAAGTCGACCGCCTCGCTGCTGATCCCGCAGGTGCGCGCCAAGGTCGAGAAGCGCATCCGCAAGGACTACCCGGACGGCATTCCGCCGATCGGCGCCGACGCCCTGCGCTTCACCTTCGCCGCGCTCGCCAGCTACAGCCGCACCATCAACTTCGACCTGCGCCGCGCCGATGGCTACCGCAACTTCTGCAACAAGCTGTGGAACGCGGCGCGCTTCGTGCTGATGAACGTGGGCGAGGCAGGGGGCGCAGGCGACGTGGGCGACACCGCGCCCGCCACCGAAGCCGAGCGCTGGATCCTCTCGCGCCTGCACGCGACGCTGGCCGACGTGGAACGCCATTTCGCCAGCTACCGCTTCGACCTGCTGGCGCAGGCGCTGTACGAGTTCACCTGGAATG
>JAEZQS010000274.1 GCA_023412995.1 Pseudomonadota bacterium | reverse complement strand
GCCTTTCTTCGTCGGCGCCGGGGACACGGCCAGCAGGGCGTCGAGGAACGCCCGTCGCCACGCGCCGATGTCGTTGCGCGAGATGCGTGCGAACATCGCTTCCCAGCGCCGGCGCCGCTCGGCCCGGGTCATGTCGAGCGCCTGCTCGAGGCTCTCGGCGATGTCGTCGACATCGAGCGGGTTGATGATGATGGATTCGAGCAGTTCCTCCGCCGCACCGGCGAAGCTGGAAAGGATCAGCACGCCCGGGTCGTCGGGCGGTTGCGCGGCGATGTACTCCTTCGCCACCAGGTTCATGCCGTCGCGCAGCGGCGTGACGAGGCCGATGTTGGCGACGCGATAGAACCCGGCCAGCGTCGCCTGGCTGAAACTGCGGTTGACGTAGCGGATCGGTACCCAGTCGGGCTCGGCGTAGCGCCCGTTGATCGCGCCGGCGACGCGCTCCAGGCGCGAGCGCAGCTCGCGGTATTCGGGAACGTCCTCGCGCGAGGGCGGCGCGATCTGCAGGAACGAGAGGCGCGAACGCCACTCCGGGTGGCCCGAGAGGAAATGCGCGAACGCCTCGAAGCGCTGCGGCAGCCCCTTGGAATAGTCCAGGCGATCGACGCCGATCGCCAGCTGGCGTCCTTCGAGGCTTTTCACCA
Source organism: Pseudomonadota bacterium (assembly GCA_023412995.1). GTDB lineage: Bacteria > Pseudomonadota > Gammaproteobacteria > Xanthomonadales > Rhodanobacteraceae > Dokdonella_A. Next base: position 2,731 of record JAEZQS010000274.1, on the reverse strand, counting down.
GGCGCCGGGTGGCCGCACTGCCGGCGGACTTGCGTGCCTGCGCCGCGACCTGTGCGGTGTCGATGCCGATGGGGAAGGCGCGTGCGTGGAAGCGCCGTCCGTCGGGCAGGCGCACGTCGCCGTCGTCGCTTGCCGTGGCGCCCATTTCCTCGCGGAAGTAGGCCACCAGCGCATCGCGATCGCGCCGGCCCTGCAGGCCGACGAGGTCGTAGGCGCCGAGGGTGGAGAACAGCTGCTCGTGGTGGGGCAGGGTGGCGAGCAGTGCCGGCGGTGGCAGCGGGATGTGCAGGAAGAAGCCGATCCGCTGGGTGATGCCCTGTGCACGCAGCGCGGCGGCGAGCGGAATGAGGTGGTAATCGTGCACCCACACCACGTCGTCCGGCCGCAGTAGGCGCGCGAGGTGGCTGGCGAACAGCCGGTTGACCTCGCGGTAGCCGGCATATTGCGCGCGGCGGTATTCCAGCAGCGACGGCCGGAAGTGCAGCAGGGGCCACAGCGTGCGGTTGCTGAAGCCGAGGTAGTACTGCTCGTACTCGGTGCGCGTGAGGTCGAGCAGGGCATAGTCGATCGGCCCGTCGGATTCGGTCCGCAGCGCGCGCTCGTTTTCCGGGACCGTCCGTCCGCTCCAGCCGAACCAGAGGCCGCCGCGTTCGGCGAGGGCGGCCTGCATGGCCGAAGCCAGTCCGCCCGCACGCGTTTCGCGCGGCAATGCCACGCGGTTGGACACGACGACGAGGCGGCTCATCGCCCTGTGGCCGGCGGGCGCAGCCGTGGCGGTGGGATGCGCGTCACAGCATGCTCTCCCAGCTGCGCGAGAGCCGCATCGCCGCGTTGATCAGCCCGACATGGGAATAGGTCTGCGGGAAGTTGCCCCACAGCTCGCCCGTTTTCGGGTGGACGTCTTCGGAGAGCAGGCCGAGCGGGTTGCGCCGCGCCAGCAACTGCCCGAACAGCCGGCGTGCCTCGTCCATGCGCCCGATCGCCGCGAGTGCGTCGATGTACCAGAAGCTGCAGATGGTGAAGGCCGTCTCGGGCGTGCCGAAATCGTCCGGCGCGATGTAGCGGAACAGGTTGTCGCCCTGGCGCAGGACGCGGCCGATGGCTTCGACCGTGGCGACGAAGCGCGGGTCTTCCGGCGCCACGAAGCCGATGTCGGCCAGCAGCAGCAGGCTGGCATCGAGTCGCTCGCCGCCGAAGGCATCGACGAACCAGCCGTGTTCCGGGTGCACCGCGTTGTCCATGATGAGCTTGCGCACCGTCGCCGCGCGACCGTTCCAGAGCGCCGCCCGATCGTCCAGCCCGAGGTGCGCCGCGATCTTGCCCAGCCGGTCGCACGCGGCCCACGACATGACGGCCGAATAGGTGTGCACGGCGGTGCGCCCGCGGAACTCCCACAGGCCGGCATCGGGCTTGTCGTGCAGTCGCCACGCCGATTCGCCGGCGGTTTCCAGCCGCGCGAACGCCGCTGCGTCGCCCACCGCCACCAGGCGGCGGTCGAAAAACAGCTGCATCGCGCCCAGCACCACGCTGCCCGGCACGTCGTGCTGGTTCTGCCGCCAGGCATCGTTGCCCACGCGCACCGGGCCCATGCCGCGGTAGCCGCGCAGGTGGGGTGCCTCGCGTTCGACCAGCTCGCGCTGGAAATGGATGCCGTACACCGGCCCGAGGTCGCCGTCGGCCGTGACGGTGAGGTTGAACAGGTAGCGCAGGTACTCCTCCATGCTGCGCGTCGCGCCGAGCCGGTTGAGCGCGCGCACCACGAAGGCGGCATCGCGCAGCCAGCAGTAGCGGTAGTCCCAGTTGCGCTGGGTGTGCGGGGCTTCCGGCACGGAGGTGGTCATGGCCGCGACGATCGCGCCGGTCCCTTCGTACTGGCACAGCTTGAGCGTGATGGCGGCGCGGATCACCGCCTCCTGCCACTCCGCCGGGATCGACAGGTAGCGCACCCATTCGCGCCAGTAGTCGAGGGTGGATTCAAGCGCTTCGCGCACGTAGCGGCGCGGCTCGTCCACCAGGGTTTCGTCCGGGCCGAGCACGATGTGCAGCTCGCGATCGAGCAGGAACGGCAGCTCGTCCAGCAGCATCGGCAGCGGGGCGTCGGACGTCGCGCGCAGCACCACCCCGTCGAGCAGGAAGCGCACGTGGTTGGAACCGAAGGTGCGTTCCGGACGGCGCGCGCCGTAGCCGGTGAGCGGGCGCAGGCGCAGGCGGATGCGCGGGGCCCCGCACAGCGGCCGCACGCTGCGCACCAGGCTCATCGGATGGAAGATGCGCCCGTGCAGCTTGAAGCGCGGGCAGAAATCGGTGATCTCCAGCGCACTGCCGTCGGCGGCATCGAGGCGCGTCACGAGCACCGCGCTGTTGTGGACGTAGTGCTGGGTGGCCGACACCTCGCCGTCGAGCGCGATGTCGAACCAACCCGCCTCCTCGACCGTGGGCGAGAGCAGCGAGCAGAACGCGGGATCGCCGTCGAAGGTGGGCAGGCAGCACCAGACGATGCGCCCGTGGGCATCGATCAGCGCACCGACGCTGCCGTTGCCGATGACGCCCAGTTCGAGCGTCGACTGGCGGGGCTGCTCCGCGCGGCCTTCGCCGACCTCTTCCGCCTGCGGCCGCGGCGGCTCGGTGACGGCGTCGTTCGCCGGCTCGCGTGCATCGGTGTTCATCGGGCGGCGCTCCGTCGCGGCCGCGCCGCTTCCTGCGCTGCGAGCGCGGCGAGCCAGGCCTGCAC
>JAEZQS010000273.1 GCA_023412995.1 Pseudomonadota bacterium | reverse complement strand
GTGCCGATGCACATGGTCACCATGCCGTACTTCTGCTGGCGCCGGCGCAGGCCGTGGATCAGCGTGGCCGCCCGCACGGCACCGGTGGCGCCGAGCGGGTGGCCGAGCGCGATCGCGCAGCCCAGCGGATTGACCTTGGCGGGATCCAGGCCGACGTCACGGATCACGGCCAGTGCCTGCGCCGCGAACGCCTCGTTGAGCTCGATCCAGTCGAGCTGCTCCCGGCTGACGCCTGCGCGCGCCAGCGCGCGCGGGATCGCCTCGATCGGGCCGATGCCCATCACCGCCGGCGGCACGCCGGCGACCGCATAGCCGACGAGGCGCGCGATGGGTGTCAGCTGGTAGTCGTGCAGCGCCTGTTCACTCGCCAGCAGCAGGGCGCCGGCGCCGTCGGACATCTGCGAGGCATTGCCGGCGGTGACGCTGCCGCCGATGCGGAACACCGGGCGCAGCTTCGCCAGGCCCTCCAGGCTGGTGTCCGGACGCGGGCCTTCGTCGACGGCCACCACGCGGTCGTCGGTGCGGACCGTGCGCGCGGCCAGGTCGGGGTAATGGTCGTCCAGCGGCACCGGCACGATCTCGTCGGCGAACTCGCCCGCGGCAATCGCCGCCAGCGCCTTCTGGTGCGAGGCGAGCGCGAAGGCGTCCTGGTCCTCGCGGCTGACCTTCCACTGCTCGGCCACTTTTTCGGCCGTGATGCCCATGCCGTAGGCAATGGCGATGTTCTCGTCGTCGAACACGCCCGGGTTCATCGCCACCTTGTGCCCCATCATCGGCACCATGCTCATCGATTCGGTGCCACCGGCCAGCATCAGGTCGGCCTCGCCGAGGCGGATGCGGTCGGCCGCCATCGCGATCGCCTGCAGGCCGGAGGAACAGAAGCGGTTGATGGTCACGCCGGGCACGGTGTGCGGCAGGCCGGCCAGCAGCACGCCGATGCGCGCGACGTTCATGCCCTGCTCGGCCTCGGGCATGGCGCAGCCGATCACGGCGTCGCCGATGCGCGCCGGGTCGATGCCCGGCGCACGCGCGATGGCGGCGCGGATCACGTGCGCCAGCAGGTCGTCCGGCCGCGTGTTGCGGAACACCCCGCGCGGCGCCTTGCCGACCGGCGTGCGCACGGCAGAGACGATGTAGGCGTCCTGGATCTGTTTCATGGGATCTCGTTCCTCGATCGGGAATGGGGAATGGAGAATGGGGAATCGTTGGAAGCAGGCGCGTGCGCTCTTGCCATTGCCGATTCCCCATTCCCGATTCTCAGTTTCTGAGCGGCTTGCCCGTCGCCAGGGTGTGCTGGATGCGTTCGTGCGTCTTCGGCATCTGCGCCAGCTCGATGAAGTGGCGGCGCTCGAGGTCGAGCAGCCACTGCTCGTCCACCTGCGAGCCGCGTTCGATCGCGCCGCCGCACAGGACATCGCCGATGCGCTGCGCGATCGCCTCGTCATGCGCGGAAATGAAGCGGCCCTCCAGCATGTTGACCAGCGCCATGCGCAGGGTGGCGAGGCCGACGTCGCCGGCGACGGTGACGTTGCGCGCCGGCAGGGGTGGCCGATAGCCCGCATCGGCAAGCGCCAGGGCCACCGTCCGCGCCACGTGCAGCAGCTCGAACGGATTGAACACCACCACGTCTTCCGGTCGCAGCAGACCCAGCTCCTGCGCCTCCAGCGCGCTGCCCGACAGCTTTGCCTGCGCCACCACCTCGAACATCCGGCGGATCTCCGGGAACACGTCGCCGTCGACCGCGCGCTGCGCCGCGCGCACCGCGATCTCCTTCAGGCCGCCACCTGCCGGCAACAGGCCGACGCCGGCCTCGACCAGGCCGATGTGGCTTTCGAGCGCCGCCACCGTGCGCGCGCAATGCATCTGGAACTCGCAGCCGCCACCCAGCGCCAGACCGCGCACGGCCGCCACCACCGGCACCAGCGACTGCTTGATCGCCATGCTGGTCTTCTGGAAGTTCGCGATCATCGCCTCCAGCCGGCCGATCTCGCCCGCCTGCACGAAGCCGAGCATGCCCTTGAGGTCGGCACCGGCGGAGAACGCCTCGCCCGCTTGCCAGATCACCAGCGCCTTGAGGTGGCGTTCGGCGTGGTCGATCGCATGGCGGATGCCATCGAGCACCGCATCGTTGACCGTGTTCATCTTGGTCTTGAACGAGACGATGCCGACGCCATCGTCGCCCAGCGTCCACAACCGGATGCCGTCGTTTTCCCACAGCGTGGTGCCCTGGTCGAACGCTTCGCCCGGCAGCGGGTCGGGAAATGCCTGGCGCGCGTACACCGGGTGCGTCGAGCGCGGCTCGTAGCGGCCGGTTCGTGGCGAGAACGATCCCTCGCGCCGGTGAACGCCATCGACCGTGGCGACCCAGTCCGGCAGTGGCACGTTCGCCATCGCCTTGCCGGCGGCGACGTCCTCGCCGATCCACTGCGCCACCTGCTGCCAGCCGGCTGCCTGCCAGGTTTCGAACGGCCCCTGCTTCCAGCCGTAGCCCCAGCGGATGGCGAGGTCGACGTCGCGCGCGGTTTCGGCGATGTCGCCGAGATGGAACGCCGCGTAGTGGAAGAGGTCGCGGAACATCGCCCAAAGGAAGCGTGCCTGCGGATGGTCCGACGCGTGCAACCGCGCGAAACGGGCCGCGGGGTCCCGTTCCGCCAGGATCGCGGCGATGTCCGCGTCCGGCTTTGCGGCGGCAGGGACGTATTCGCCGCTGGCAAGGTCGAGTACCAGGATGTCCTTGCCGCGCCGGGTGTAGATGCCGCTGCCGGTCTTCTGGCCCAGCGCCCCCTTGTCCACCAGCACCTTCAGCCATGGCGGCGACTGGAAGTGCGCGTGCCAGGGATCGTCTGGCAGCGTCTCGGCCATGGTGCGGATCACGTGCGCCATGGTGTCCAGGCCCACCACGTCCGCCGTGCGGTAGGTGGCGCTCTTCGGTCGCCCGATGGCAGGCCCGGTCAGGGCATCGACGAGGTCGAAGGCCAGTCCCGATTCGCTGGTGTGGTGCATGGTGGCGAGGAGCGAGAACACGCCGATGCGGTTGCCGATGAAGTTGGGCGTATCCCGCGCGATCACGACGCCCTTGCCGAGCGTGGTGGTGAGGAAGGCTTCCAGCCCGGCCAGCACGGCCGGGTCGGTCGCCGGGTCCGGCACCAGCTCGACCAGGCGCATGTAGCGCGGCGGGTTGAAGAAGTGGATGCCGCAGAAGCGCGGCCGCAGCGTTTCCGGCAGCGCTTCGGAGAGCGCATGGATCGACAGCCCCGACGTGTTGCTGGCGAGCACGGCGGTTCCGGACAGGTGCGGCGCGATGCGCCGGTAGAGATCGACCTTCCAGTCCAGCCGTTCGGCAATCGCCTCGATCACGAGGTCGCAGCGGCCGAGGCGTGCCAGGTCCTCGTCATAGTTGGCGGGCGTGATGGCCGCCAGGCGCGCGCGCGAGGCGAGCGGCGCGGGCGACAGCTTGCCGAGGTTGGCGAGCGCCTTGCGCACGATGGCGTCCTTGTCGCCTTCCTTCGCGGGCAGGTCGTACAGCAGCACCTTGATGCCGGCATTGGCCAGGTGCGCCGCGATCTGCGCGCCCATGACGCCGGCGCCGAGTACGGCCGCCTGGCGGATGCGAAGGGGAGTGGGGGTGGTCATGCAGGTACTCCGGACGTTTCGAAGGGAGATGCGCGGGCCGGGCGGTGGGCGCGGCGGTCAGGGCGGCGCGCGCAGGCCGGCGGCGGCAAAGCGGACCAGGTGAACGGCCGTGCGCTCGCGATGGGCCTGCTCGGGCGTGGAAGCACGACGCTTGATCATGCCGAAATCGGCCATGGCATAGGTGAGGGCGCCGGAGACGATGTCCAGCCGCCAGTACAGTTCCTCGCGGTCCAGCTGTGGCAGCAGCGGCGCGAAGGCGGCGGCGAACTCGCGCAGCACGTGGCCGTAGTTGTCCGAAAGGAACCGCCGCAGCCGCTCGTCGTGCTCGGCATAGGCACGCGCGAGCACGCGCACGAACACCGCGCCGCCGGCACGGTCCATCGAATGTTCGAGGGCGGGGCGGATGAAGGCATCCAGCACGTCCTCGAGCGCGCGGTCGGGATTGGCCAGCACGGCCGCGAGGGCGTCGAGTCGTTGCCGGTTGAGTTCATCGAGGCGGCGCCGGAACACCTCCTCGATGAGCGATTCCTTCGAACCAAAGTGGTAGTTGACCGCCGCCAGATTGACCTTCGCGGCGGCGGTCACCTGGCGCAGCGACGCGCCGGCGAAGCCGTGCCGCGCGAACAGCGTCTCGGCCACGCCGAGGATGCGTTCGCGGGTGGAGAACGTGGACGGGGCGTCGCGCACGGCGTGATCCGGGCTCAAACGATCGTTTGAATGGTAGGCGAGGGCACCGCGGGGGTCAAACGAGGCGCCTGCGGCAGGTGGGCAATCGTCACGGAAACAGCTAGAATCCTGCGCGATAATGTGGGCTAAGCTCGCGGATTGGCGCGGATTTGCCCCGAGGCGACGCTTCCCGACGCCTTCCCCCTGGACCGACTGGACGGAGAAAACCGGCATGGCGCTGGAGCGCACCCTTTCCATCATCAAACCCGATGCCGTGGCACGCAATGCCATTGGCGCCATCTACGCGCGTTTCGAAGGCGCCGGCCTGCGCATCGTCGCGGCCAAGATGAAACAGCTCTCGCGCCAGGAAGCCGAAGGCTTCTACGAGGTGCATCGCGAACGTCCGTTCTTCGAGCCGCTCGTGCGGTTCATGGTGTCCGGTCCGGTGATGATCCAGGTGCTCGAGGGCGAGAACGCCGTGCGCGCGAACCGCGACCTCATGGGGGCGACCAACCCGAAGGAAGCGGCGCCGGGCACGATCCGCGCGGACTTCGCCGAATCGATCGACGCGAACGCCGTGCACGGTTCCGACGCGGTCGAGACCGCACGTCGGGAAATTGCGTATTTCTTCGCAGACACCGAGCTCTGTCCGCGTTGAGGATGCAGACGTGACCGGTACCCGCCAGAACCTGCTCGACCATGACCGCAAGGGCCTGCGCGAGCTGTTCGCGCGGATCGGCGAGAAGCCGTATCGCGCCGACCAGGTGATGAAGTGGGTGTATCACCGGCACGTGACCGACTTCGGCCAGATGACCGACATCGGCAAGGCGCTGCAGGCCAGGCTGGCCGATGCCTTCGAGATCGCCCCGCCCAACACGCTGTTCGAGAAGCAGGCAACCGACGGCACCCACAAGTGGCTGCTCGGCATGGACGGGGGCAACGCGATCGAGGCGGTGTTCATCCCGGAAACCTCGCGCGGCACGCTGTGCGTGTCCTCGCAGGTCGGCTGCGGGCTCAACTGTTCCTTCTGCTCGACCGGCACGCAGGGTTTCAACCGCAACCTCTCCGCGGCCGAGATCATCGGCCAGGTGTGGGTGGCGGCCAGGCACCTCGGCAACGTGCCGCACCACCAGCGCAAGCTCACCAACGTCGTGATGATGGGGATGGGCGAGCCGCTGCTGAACTTCGACAACGTGGTCACCGCGATGTCGGTGATGCGCGACGACCTCGGCTTCGGCCTCGCCAACAAGCGCGTGACGCTGTCGACGGCGGGGCTGGTGCCGATGATCGACCGCCTGTCCGAATGCAGCGACGTCTCGCTGGCGGTGTCGCTGCATGCGCCCGAGGATGCGCTGCGTTCCGAACTGGTGCCGCTCAACCGCAAGTACCCGATCGACGTGCTGCTCGATGCCTGCGCGCGCTATGCGGCGCGGCGCCCACGCACCACCATCACGTTCGAGTACACCATGTTGAAGGGCGTCAACGACCATCCGGCGCACGCGCGCCAGCTGGTGAAGCTGATGCGCCGGCTGCCCTCCAAGGTCAACCTGATCCCGTTCAACGCGTTCCACGGCACCCGCTACCAACGTTCGGACGAGGACACCATCCGCGCGTTCCAGAAGATCCTGCTCGATGCCAACGTGCTGACGATGGTCCGTCGCACCCGCGGCGACGACATCGATGCCGCCTGCGGCCAGCTGAAGGGCCAGGTGGTGGACCGTACCCGGCGCCAGGCCGAGTTCCGCCGCAAGCTGGAAGGAAACGTCGCCGATGCGGCCTGAGCGGCTTTCCGCTGCCTTCTCAACCCTGCTGGCCCTGCTGGTCGTGCTGGCCTTGGCCGGTTGCGCCACCGGCGGCAACGGCGGCGTGCGCAAGGAGGATGCCGCCAGCAAGCGCGCCGACGCCGCGCGCGTGCACACCGACCTTGGCCAGCAGTACATGCGCCAGGGCAAGTTCGAGGTCGCGCTGGAGAAGCTCAACAAGGCGCTTTCCTTCGACGACAGCTATGTCGACGCCCACACCGTGATCGCGGTGCTGTACGAGCGCATCGGCGACCTCACCAAGGCCGAGGAACACTACCGCCGCGCCGCCCAGCTCAAGCCCAAGGGCGGCTCGGAAAACAACAACTACGGCACCTTCCTGTGCAAGATCGGCCGCTACGACGAATCGCAGGGCTACTTCGAGAAGGCACTGGCCGATCCGTTCTACCAGACGCCGGCCGTCGCGCTCGCCAACTCCGGCACCTGCCTGCTCAAGGCCGGCCGACGCGACGAAGCGGAAAAGGCGTTGCGCCAGGCGCTGGTGCTGCAGCCGGAAAACCCCGAGGCCCTGCTGCAGCTCGGCACGGTGCTGTACGACAAGGGCGAGTACTTCAATGCGCGGGCGTTCGTGCAGCGCTTCGAGGCCAAGGCCACGCCGCGGCCGGATGCACTGCTGCTCGGCCGCAACATCGAACTGCGGCTTGGCAACGGCAGCGCCGCCGGTGATTACACGCGCAGGCTGCTGCAGGGATTTCCCGATTCGCCCCAGGCACGTTCGCTGAGCGTGCAGGGACCATGATGCAGGGGAACGAGGGTCGGCCGTCGCCGGCCACCGGTCGCGCAGGAATGGACCGGCAGGGGAAGGGCGCGGGAAGGGCGCCAGATCGGTAATACGAGCGACGGATGCGGCAGCCGCGGGTGCCGCCTTTGCCCAGAGGAATTCCAGATGAGAGCCGGAGAGGCCAACGAAACGCAGCAGTCCGTCGACCAGCCGGTCTCGCCCGGCACGGTGTCGATGGCTCCGCAGCACGACACCGGGCGGGAGAGCTTCGGCCAGCGCCTGTGCGCCGCACGCGAGCGACAGGGACTCAGCCGGGCGGATGTCGCCAGCCGCCTCAAGCTGCCGCTCAAGCTGGTGGCGCGGCTGGAAGCCGACGACTATGCCGGCCTGACCGAAGGGGTGTTCCTGCAGGGATACCTGGCCAGTTACGCGCGCCTCGTCGGTGTGCCGGTCGAGGAGGCCACCCGTGTCGCCGCCAGCCACTCGCAGGTCGCGCCGCTGGTGGCGACGGGCACGATTTCCCGCTCGCGCTACCTGTTCGACCGCTATTCCGTCAGCGCCACCTACCTGATCCTGACCGCCATCATCGTGGTCCCGGCGGTGTGGCTGGCCACCCACGGCGGCCTCGAGCAGAACCTTGCCCGCACCACCCTGCTGGATCCGCCGGCAAGCGTCGCCGATGGCAGCCGGACGGTGGCGCTGCCGACGCCGGAGGGAACCGGCGCGGCCGAGGGACGTCTGGTGCAGTCGCCTTCGGCGCCGCCAGTGCCCAGCCAGCCGGTGGTGATCGCGTCGATGACGCCATTTCCGACGGCGCCGGACGTGGAGCAGCCAGCGCCCGCGCCGCTTGCCGCACCGGCCGCGGTCGGCTCCGGCGCCCATACGCTGCGGCTGCGCCTGGCCGAACGCAGCTGGGTCGAGATCATCGACGAGGCGGGCCGCCGGCTCGAATACGCCATGCTCCCGGCGGGAAGCGAGCACGCCTACCGCAGTGACGGGCCCTTGTCGGTGCGGCTGGGCAATGCCAGCGGCGCACAACTGCACGGCGACGGCGACGCCATCGACCTTGCGCCCTACCAGCGCGGCAACGTCGCCCAGGTGACCCTGTTCGGCGCCGCCGGTCCGACGGGCGCGTCGCCCGGCGAGCGCCAGTAGCT
>JAEZQS010000219.1 GCA_023412995.1 Pseudomonadota bacterium | reverse complement strand
CGGCCAGCCACACCGCGGCGACGGCGGCCGCGGCGATCAGCACCCAGGCCCACCAGTCCACCCGGCGATCATACCCGGCGACGCTGAGCGTTCCTCGCGGCTGTGGACGAGGCCGCCCGACGCCGGTCAGGGCACAGAGCCGGTCCAGGCGGCGCTCGAGAACTTGTCGCGCGCAAGCGCCAGTGCCGCCGCATGCTCTTCCGCGCGCACTGCGCCCGTGCGCAGGCCGTGCCGCTCGCGAAAGGTCTGCACCAGGCGCTCGATCACGGCCGCACGCGGCAGGCCGGTCTGGCTGCGCAGCGGATCCACCCGCTTCTGCGCACTCGCGATGCCCTTGTCGGAAATCTTCTCGCGGCCGATGCGCAGCACCTCGAGCATCTTCGCCGCGTCGATGTCGTAAGCCATCGTCACGTGGTGCAGCACCGCGTTGCCCCGGCGGGCCTGCGCCGCGCCGGCGATCTTGCCGCTGGGCGAGGCGATGTCGTTGAGCGGCTGGTACCAGGCGCGGATGCCGAGGCTGGCGAGAGCCTCCATCACCCACGCATCCATGGCGGCGTAGGCCTCCTGGAAGCTCATCCCGTGCACCATCGACAACGGCGCGTGGAGGGAATAGGTGATCGTGTTGCCGGGTTCGATGAACATCGCGCCGCCGCCGCTGATGCGGCGCACGACCTCGATGCCGTGCCGACGCGCGGCCTCGGCATCGACTTCGTTGCGCAGCGACTGGAAGCGGCCGATCACGACGGCGGAAGAGGCCCATTCCCAGATGCGCAGGGTGGGTGGGCGCCGTCCGGCGGAAACCTCGGCCGTCAGGACTTCGTCCAGTGCCATGTGCATGGCAGGCGCCTGTGCCTCGGCGTGCACCAGTTCCCAGTCATGGTCCTGCCAGTCGGAGCGGCTCATGGCGCCTGCGCATCCTGCAGGGCGCGGCAGACCGCGATGGCGACGCCCTCGGCCGAGATGCCGAAGGCGCGCGCACCGGCAAGGCCCGCCGCGGCGGCGGCTTCGAAGGCTTCGGCGGGCGCGCTGGCCGGCATTCCGCCCAGCGCCGCGTTGATGGCGTCGAGCGCTTCGTCCGGCTCGAGGAAGAAGTCGCCGCTTACCCGCACCTGCTCGAGGCGGCCGTGCTCGACCGCGAGGTCGACCACCACCAGCTTGCCGCCGGGGATCTTGAATTCGCCGTGCATAGGGTCCTGCGATCCGTGCGGCGGAGGCCGCTTCGCGATTCGCATGGTCGCCGGTTGCGGCGTGCCACTCAAGAGTCAGGCACAGCCGCCGCAGCAGGTGCTTCCGCCGCTGACGTGGCCGCGCGGCTCGACCCCGGCGCGCACCTCGCGCGCCAACTGCAGCACGTTGTCTGCCCCGAGCGCGGATTCGACGATGGAGTGGCCGTTGGCGTCGACGTGCGTGCGCGCGGCCGGATCCAGTGCGGCGAGGAGGGCGCCGAGGTCGGCATGCTGGGTGGCGGTGAAGATTCCGGCGTCGATGGGCATGGGTATTCCTGTGGTTGGCGTGCACGTGACGGTAGGACCCGCGCCGGCCGCCCGCATTGATCGCGATCAAGGCAGGCCCGGTGGCGGGGGAGGTACCGGCGTCCCGCCGGGGGCCGTATCCTTCCCTTCCTGCCTGCCAGTCCGCGAGGATCCGATGCCCGACACCCTGCCCGATCGCCTCTCTGCCGATCCGCGGAGCCCCTTCCACGACGCTGCGCTGCTCGAGCGCGGCGTCGGCATCCGTTTCGACGGTCGCGAGCGCACCGACGTCGAGGAGTATTGCCTCAGCGAAGGCTGGATCCGCGTGCCGATCGGCAAGGCGCGCGACCGCCGTGGTCGCCCGCTGACGGTCACGTTGCGGGGAGAGGTGGCGGCCTGGTTGCTCGATGCGCCGGAGGCGCCATGAAGTTCCTCGTCCTGATCTATGGCGACGCCGGCTTGCTGGAAGAGCTGCCGGCGGCGGAATTCGACCGGCGCATGCGCGGCTGCATCCGCCATGCCGACGAGCTGCGGGCACAGGGCTGCCTGCTCGACTCGCAGCAGCTGGAGCCGCCGGCCACCGCGCGCACCTTGCGCGTGCGCGACGGCCGCAGCCGCATCGTCGACGGCCCGTTCGCCGAGACCAAGGAGTTCCTCGCCGGCTTCAACCTGATCGAGGCGCCGGACATGGACGAGGCGATGCGCATCGCGGCCACCTTCCCGTGGGCGCGTACCGGCAGCATCGAGGTGCGGCCGGTGCACGATTTCGAAGCCGAGCGGCGGCGCGTCGGCGCCTGAGGACGCAGAGCGCGACGCGAGGGCAGCGCGCGAGCGGCAGCATCAAGCGGTGGCGTCTTGCCGGTCGTGTCGCCGCGGTCCACTCCCGCACACGGGCGTTCATGCGGCCGGTTGCATGCTGGTGGGTGCGGTCCGCGCACGGCGCGCCGCCCCAGCCGGCGATCGCCGGTGCAGCCAGCGGAGGCCCGAGCAATGCCCGCACCCGACGCATCGCGGCGTGGACCCCTCGCCACCGCCCTCGTGTTCCTCCTGCTGGGGCTGGTGCTGGCCGGTGGCGGCGCCTGGCTGGTCGCGCTTGGCGGTTCCTGGTACTACCTCCTGGCCGGCATCGGCGTCCTCGCCACCGGCGTGCTGCTGCTGCGCGGCCACGCCGCTGCGCGCTGGCTATTCGCACTGGTGCTGGCGGCCAGTGCGGCATGGGCGGCATGGGAAGTGCGGCTCGATTTCTGGCAGCTGCTGCCGCGGCTCGACCTGTGGCTGGCGCTTGGCGCATGGCTGCTGCTGCCCTGGACCGGTCGGCGCCTGCGGCCGGCGCGGGGCGGCTTCGCGGCGCTGGCGATCGCCGTCGCCGGGACGGCGTTGCTGCTTGGCGCCGGCCTTTTCAACCATCCGCATGACCACCCTGGCACCGTGCCGCCGGCGCGCATGGCGGCGGGCGGAACGGTCGACGCTACCGGGGTGCCGGCCAATGACTGGGTCGCCTACGGCCGCAGCGGTCGCGGCGACCGCTATTTTCCCGGCGTGCAGATCACGCCTGCCAATGCCGGCCGGCTCGAACGCGCGTGGACGTACCACACCGGCGACTTCAAGGGGCCCGGCGATCCGCTGGAAATCGCCAACGAGGTCACGCCGCTGAAGGCGAACGGGCGCCTGTACCTGTGCACGCCGCACAACATCGTCATCGCACTCGATCCGGACAGCGGCCGCGAACTGTGGCGCTTCGATCCGCACATCAACCGCGATGCCAGCAGCTACCAGCACATGATCTGCCGCGGCGTCGCGTATTACGACGCGGCGGCGTACGGACGCGAGGTCGTGCCCACGCCGCCGGCTTCGGACAGTGCGACAGCGGGCGTCGGCGTGCCGCCCGCGGCAGCCGCGGCGGCTGCCGC
>JAEZQS010000024.1 GCA_023412995.1 Pseudomonadota bacterium | reverse complement strand
CCCCCGACGCCATCCGTTCGACGGTTGGCGCCGCGCAAGGCGCCTTTCGGCGGATCCTGCCGGTGGGGTATTCCGGCATCCGGGCGTGCTTCGACAGGCATGGCGTGCGTCGTGCTCCGTGCAAGTGTCGCGGGTGTGTCAGCCGCCGCTCCCCCAGCGGCGGACGGGTCTGGAAGGGGACAGGTCAGCAGGCGCCGGCAAGGCTCGCGCCGGCGGGCATCATCCCGTGCCGGAACGCGGCCATCGCTGGTTCCCGCGCCGGAGACATCGCGCTGTTGCGCCACTGGCGCACGCTGGTCGGCGCGTACTGCGTCCAGCGCGATTCGAAGCGGCCGAGCATGTAGATGCCGCGCATCGGGCACTCGCGACGGTCGAGCAGGAACTCGACGGTTTCGCCGTCATCCGGCAGCGAGACGGCAGTGGCGATCCAGTTGGCATCCATGAGTGTTCTCCCCGTTGTCTGCAATGTGTTGGCGGTCGTCCCGGAACCGACCTTCCAGGTGGTAGGGATTGCCGCGCGGTCGAGCCGCGTGGGCCCTGTTGCACATTGCGTGCCGGTTCTTCGGAGCGAGAGAAAGGGCCGCCGCAGGGTGAAAAACAGCGCGCCGCGGCGGAAAAGCCTTACCGCCAGCTGAAACCTTTTCCGCGGCGGCCGGCCGCGTGGCCGGCGGCCTCCCGCTGGGCGAACGGCGGTGTGGCGGCGGACGGGCGACCGGGCGCGGTGCAGGGGTAGTCGGCTTGCAGCGCCGTGGCGAGGACGACCATGGCCGGACGTTGCGCGCTGCGGCGGTCGGACGCCAGCTCGCGTCGCGCAAGGGCGAGCACGTCGCTGACCGGCAGCCCGCCGGGAAGGCAGAAGAGGGTGCCGTCGCCGGCATCGACGACGCCCTCGATGTAACCCGCGAGCAGGGCGGCGTCGTGCGCGTCCGCGTCGCCGCCGCGCCCGGCAGCGACGCGGTCGTACGCTGTGATCCAGCGCGCCAGGGTGGCGCCTTCGACGAAACACGCGGCCGGCGCCGCGCCGGCCGCGGCAAGGCCGACCACCAGTGACAGGGGCATCGTCCCACGCATCGCTACCCTCCACGGCAGGCGTAGCAAGTAGTCCGCCAGTCCCCCGCTGCACTGGCCCTGCACGGGGCGGCGACGAAACCCGGCCGCGGGGTATCGGGAACGGGGCGTGAATAAATTTCGGCGGGCCGTAATCTTTGCCCGCGAAGTCCTCTCCACCGCCGCGCCTCGCCTGAGCGGACACAACGTTTGAAGCCCGATCGGGGGCTTGGCGCCTTCCTTGCTAAGGCTCCGGCGTCGCGCTGCTGCGGCGTCACGTTTCGAGGTGCAGGCCCATGGTCGCAGTGCTGTCGCCCACAGCATGTGGTTCGCTTCCTTCGCGGGAAGCCACCGTCATTCCAGCCGGCAGCCACAACCGCCTGCTGGCGGTGTTGCCGCGACTCGACCGCGAACGGTTGCACCCGTTCCTCGAACCCGTGCGCCTGGTGCGCGGCAAGGTGCTGCACGAAAGCAGCACGCGCGTGAACCACGTCTATTTCCCGACCACGGCGATCGTCGCCCTGCTGCAGATCATGGCGGACGGCGCAACCGGCGAGATCGCGCTGGTCGGCAACGACGGCCTCGTCGGCATCTCCAGCGTGACGGGGGCGGAGACCACGCACAACCGCGCCGTGGTGCAGTCCGAAGGCTACGGCTACCGCCTCAAGGCGGACGTGCTGCGGCAGGAGTTTGCCCGCGGCGGCGCCATGCAGAAGATCGTGCTGCGCTACATGCAGGCGCTGATGACGCAGATCGCGCAGACCGCCATCTGCAACCGCCGCCACTCGCTGCAGCAGCAGCTGTGTCGCTGGCTGCTGCTTTCGCTGGACCGCCTGCCGTCCTCGCGCATGCACATGACGCAGGAACTGATCGCCAACATCCTCGGCGTACGGCGCGAAGGCGTCAGCGACGCGGCCGGGCGACTCAAGGCGGCCGGCTTCATCCAGTACAGCCGCGGCGAGATCAGCGTGCTCGATCGCGCCGGCCTCGAGGGCCTGTCGTGCGAGTGCTATGCGGCCGTGCGCGGCGAATGCGAACGCCTGCTCGGCATTCCGGTGGCGGGGACGCCGCGCAGCGAGGGCGCGGGCACGTGGCGCTTCGCCGGGGCGGCGCCGTTCGGGCAGGCCGGCTAGATCGGCGGGATTTCGCGCGGCATGCCGCCGCGTGTGGATGCGATGCAGCCGTGAGCGCATCGCGGGCAGTGCAAGGATTTCGGCATCGGGCGGCGCGCAGCAAGGCGCTTGCGCCGAGACGGCCGGTCGGACGGCAACCAGGCGGAGTGACGATGAAGCAGAAGTCGATTGGTTCCCTCAGTGGTGATCTGGCGATCATCGCCAAGCGCGTGTGCGAAGCCACCCGCGACTCGATGGTGACGGTGTGGGTGAGCGACCACGCCGAGGTCTATGCCGACCACGAGGACGAGGGCGCCGAACTGCAGCCACACTGGCTGGTCGGCACCTACAGCATGGGGATGAACTCCAGCGACATCGTGGAGGACCTGCTCGAGATCCGCCGCGAGCGCATGCGCGCAGGCGTGCTCGACTGACGCCTGCCGCAGCCTGCGCAGGTGGACTCGCCCGCCGGCCTGCTGCTCTTCTGCGTGGTGGTCCCGCTGTGGCTGCTCGCCGGCGTCGCCGACTGGCTTTGCCATCGCGCCACCGGGATCGCCCACACCAGCGGCACCAAGGAATCCGCCATCCACCTCCTGATGTTCGCGGAGGTGGGGCTGCCGCTTCTGGCGCTGCTGTTTCTCGAACCCGATGCGCTGGTGCTGGGGCTGCTGCTGGCGGGATTCCTCCTGCACGAGCCGACTGCGCTGTGGGACGTCACGTATGCCTCCAGCCGGCGCCGCGTGCCGCCGTTCGAGCAGCACGTGCACAGTTTCCTGGAGATCCTGCCGCTGGTGGTGTTCCTGCTGGCGGCGGTGGATCGCCCCGGCCAGCTGCTGGCCCTGTTCGGCTTCGGCGACGAAGCCCCGCGCTGGGCGTCCGCCTTGCGCGCGCAACCGCTGCCGACGGCCTACCTCGTCGGCGTCCTCGGCGCGGTCCTCCTGCTGGAAATCCTGCCCTACGCCGAAGAAATGTGGCGCTGCCTGCGCGCGCGCAAACCCCCCATCGCGGCAGTGCAAGGCTGAACCCCGAAGGACACCGCGCGCGGGGATGAAGCAGAAGCTAAAAGCCGTCAACACCGAGCACACAGAGCACACAGAGAAAGCAACAGGAAATGGGCACGCTGTCCGGTTCGCCCCGAGGGCTGTCAGGTAGTCGGTCAGCAGGGGGGGTGGGAGGGTCCAGAATAGCTCTTCGCGGTTCCTCGACTTCGCTCTTGGTCCTTTGCTTTCTCTGTGTTCTCTGTGTGCTTCTGTTGAAGGCTTCGAGTCTTCCGCTTTGCCTTTCCCCGGCCCCTAGCCCCAGCCCACGCCCTTCGCCACCATCAGCCAGAGGATCGCGAGGAACGCGAGCAGCGCCGGGAACCCGAGCGCCATCCAGCACAGGAACAGGCGGCGGTAGCGTGGGGGAAGCGGCGCTCCGGCAAGGGCGGCCGCAGCGGCGACATCGCGCAGGCGCTGCTGCAGCACCACGACCGGTAGCCAGCACGCGATGGCGAACGCATACAGCACCAGCGACCAGCGCAGCCACGGCGCGCTCCACGCCAAGCCTGCCCGGTTCACCAGCCACGCGCCGCTCAGCGGCTGGATGATCGCGGTGGTGGCCGTGAACAGCCAGTCGGCCCAGACGACGCGGCGTGCGACGAAGGCCGCGATGCGCGCGTCGGCCTGGCGGCTGGCCAGCAGCAGGTAGAAGGCCGAGCCGACGCCGGTACCGAACAGGAGGGTCGAGGACAGCACGTGGATCCACTTCACCACGAGGTAGTCCATCAGTCCTCCTCCAGCCAGGCGAGCGTCGTGATCGCGGCCAGCAGCGGCAGGTTCTTGGTCATGGGCCCGTAGGGATGCAGCCAGAAGCCGGGCAGGCGC
Source organism: Pseudomonadota bacterium (assembly GCA_023412995.1). Classification (GTDB taxonomy): domain Bacteria; phylum Pseudomonadota; class Gammaproteobacteria; order Xanthomonadales; family Rhodanobacteraceae; genus Dokdonella_A. The sequence goes on along the minus strand of JAEZQS010000024.1, from coordinate 3,090 downwards.
ACGCTGATGATCGCGGTGTAGGCGAGGATCAGCAGCACCTGCACGCCGTAGAGGCGCCAGCGCCGCGGCGCGAACAGGGTGGCGCATCCGAGCACTAGGTCCAGCGTGGCAGCGCCGTACAGCGCCAGCGGCGCGAGACCCGGCGGTGCGCCGGCGCGATGGAGCAGGGCGAGGCTTTCGGACGGCGGGAACAGGCCGAATGACACGGCTGCCGTGGCGAGCCACACCAGCCCGACGCTCGTCCGCAGCAGGGGCAGCAACCACGCCAGGCGCGCTTCGCGGCGGAGCGCCGCGGCGTCGGGGGGCCGCACGAAATCGCGCGGATCGCGCAGCGGACGCCCGACCAGGTTGCGCATCGCGCGGGATTCGGCGCAGTTGCCGCGTGCCAGCATGGCCATGGCGTCGCCATTCCCGAGTGCCGACAGCCGGGCCGGCGCGAACCGGCCCAGCAGCGGTGCCAGCGCCGCGGGAAAACCGATGCTGCGCAAGGCGCCGCCGCCCAGGCCGTGGCGCAGCAGCGCGAGGTATTCGCGCAGGGCGATGCAGCGCGGCCCCACGGCATCGATTTCGCGCGGCGGGTCGGCGGCCTGCAGCAGGTGCACGAGGGCGCCGACCAGGTCGTCGAGCGCCACCGGTTGCACGCGCTGGCGTCCGCCGCCGGGCAGCGGCAGCAGCGGCAACACGGCGAATGCGCACAGCGCCCGCGTGCTGGCGCCGCCCGGATCGAACACGAGCGACGGCCGCACCACGCTGCCCTGCAACGGCAGGTCGAGCAGGAACCGATCGGCCCGCCTCTTGCTTTGGTGGAAGCGGCTGGCGGCGTGTTCGTCGGCGCCGAGCGCGGAAAGCTGCACCACGCGGCCGACGCCGGCCGACAGGCACGCCGCGAACAGGGCCATGGGAGCCAGCGCATGCACGCCATCGAAGGTGGAGCCGCCGGATTCGGCGAAGACGCCGACCGCATTGACGACGGCGTCGCAGCGGCGCAGGCGCGGCACCCACGTGGCCGGCGCATGGTCGCGCGTGAAATCGACCTCCACCGCGGCGCAGTCGGGAAAGCGCTGGCGCAGCTGCGACAGGTGCCGCCCTGCCACGGTGACCCGGTGCCCTCCAGCCAGCAGCGCATCCACCAGGCGGCTGCCGACGAGGCCACTCGCGCCGGCCACGAACACGTTCATGGCGGCGCCGCGCGATGCGCCTGAGCCCCGCCATGCGACGGCGGATGCGCCGCTGGCTGCGCCAGGCACTGGTCGCTGGCAGCGTGGCCAGCATCACCTCGTCCGCCGTCATCGTGGCCGCCAGCCACCGCCATCGCGGCGCGCCGGCCAGCGGCACCAACGCGACCAGCCACTGGCTGTGGGGTGCGAAGGCGCAGCGACGGGACCGGCCGAGCTGGCGCTACACCGCGGTCGGCTATGCGATCCACCACGCCAGCTCGGTATTCTGGGCGGCCATCTACGAAGCGGTGCTGGCGCGCCGCGCGACGGCTTCGCCCCGGTACCGCTCGTTGCTGGCTGCCGGCGTCGGCCTGCTGGCGTGGTTCGTCGATTACCGCGTCGTGCCGCGCCGGCTCACCCCCGGATTCGAGCGACACTTCCCGCGCAAGTCGATGCTGGCGACCTACGTCGCCTTCAGCGGCGGCCTCGCGCTGGCGGCCATCCTGTTGCGGCGCCGGCGCTGAGGCGCAGGTGCGCGAGGGCGGGGATGCGGCTTCGTCCATTGCACCTGCGCCGCAATTCCCGCGCCACGCGCGAGGACGCGCTGCACGCCGTGGGGAAGGACGCGCAGGTCCCGTGATGCGCGCAATTTTTTCCTGCCAGGTGCGATTTCTTGCCGCCGTGGCTGCTCCGCGCGAGGTGGAACCGGCGCTTCGCCGCGGACCCCGGCGGCTGTGCGGCGCGGCGTACATGTTGCATCGCGTGCCGGGCCAGACCCCCGGCGTATCCCCCTGCAACGGAGCCCTCCCATGAAAGCTGCAGCAACGATGATGATGCTCGTCCTTCCCTTCCTCGGCGGTGCCGCGCTGGCCCAGGGGCAGCCACCCAACGACGCGGCATTCGCCGACACCGCCGCAGCCGGCAACTACGCCGAGATCGCCACCGGCCAGCTTGCGGTGCAGAAAGCCGGCGACGCGGACGTGAAGGCGTTCGGACAACGCATGGTGACCGACCACGGCAAGGCCAACCAGGACCTCAAGGCCGCCGTGGCGGCCATCGACGCCGCGAACCTCGACCTGCCGCAAGGCCCCACTGACGAGCAGAAGGCGATGGCGGCGAAGCTGGGCCAGCTGAGTGGCGCCGAATTCGACCGCGCGTACATGGAGCACATGGTGGCCGACCATGAAAAGACCGTCGGGCTGTTCCGCTCCGAGGCGATGGCGGGCAAGGAGCAGCACCTGCGCGACTTTGCCAAGGCGACGCTGCCGGTGCTGGAGGAGCACCTGCGCATGGCCAGGAGCCTGGCCGGGCAGGTGGGCGTGGACATGAAGGAGGCGACGCGCATGCCCTCCGATGCGCATGGCAACGACGCGATGCCCGACGCACACGACGATCATTGACGCGGGAAGCGGCGGCGCTGGCCGCCGCGTTCCGCTGCACGCGTACGCCGCCGCGCGTTGCCGGCGCGGCGATGACCTGCGACGGCTGCTGGCCTTGCCGGCGGCCTCGCTTCCGCCACAGGGGACATCCCATGGACCATGAAGCCGGCGCGACCGTTTCGCTCTGGCATGCGACCGCGCAGGCGCCGGTGTTCGAGCCGCTGCATGCGGACACGCATGCGCACGTGTGCATCGTCGGCGGGGGCATTGCCGGCATTTCCACCGCGTATGAACTCGCGCGCCGGGGCCGCGACGTGGTGCTGCTCGACGACGGCGAAATCGGCGGCGGTGCCACCGGCCGCACCACGGCCCACCTCGCCACCGGCCTCGACGACCGCTACTACGCACTCGCGCGCCTGCACGGGGAGGACGGCGCGCGGCTCGCCGCGCAGAGCCATGCGGCGGCCATCGACTTCATCGAGGAGGCCAGCGCGCGGCACGCGATCGAATGCAGCTTCGAGCGGGTGCCGGGCTACCTCGTCGCGGCGCCCGGG
>JAEZQS010000011.1 GCA_023412995.1 Pseudomonadota bacterium | reverse complement strand
GCGCCGCGCCGACCCGCTGCAGCACGCACGCGGCGGCGTGCTGCTGGCGCGGGCGCTGCGGGCGGATGGGCGCAGCAACGAGGCGCTGCAGGTGGCGGCGGCGTTGCGTGCGAAGGCGGCGGGTGATGCCTGGGAAGGGATGCTGGCCAACCTCGCCGATGCCGGGCAGGCGGCGGCGGATGGCGAGCGCGACACCGCCCGCGCGCGCTTTGCCGACGCCTTCGCGGTCGCGGCCGCCACCGGCACGCCCGAAGACCTGGTCGAAGTCGCTGCGCCGTACGCCGCGGAGCTGGTGCAGGACGGCGACCTCGACACCGCGCGCACCGTCGCCGGGCGCATCGCCCGCTGGTCCGACCGCGATGCCCGTGCCGCGCGCACCCAGGCGCTGCTCTTCCGGGCCCTCGGCGAGGAGGACGCCGCCCGCCAGGCGGAGCACGCGCTGGCGCGGCTGGAGGGTGGGGCTAGGGGCTAGTGGCTGGGGTCAGGGGCTGGGGGGGAGGGGGCGGGTTACGCAATGCGCTCTTGCGCTCCGGCACGGGGATTTGCGGCGGCGCGCGTGCAAGGTCCTGATACAGCACGGTTTTCGCATCGTTTGCACATGCCGCCTGCATGCATGCGGACCCGCGACTGGCGATACTCCGCGCCTGGACTGGCAACGAGTCGGTGCCGGGCGCCGTCCGGCACCCGACGCAACCCCACGGAGATCCCCTGATGACCCGCATGTTTTCCGCAACGCTCCTTGCCACCGGCCTGCTGCTGGCCGGCACTGCCGCGGCGCAAACGACCACCGTCACCTTCGATGACGGCTGGGAAGGCTGGAGCGGCCCGTCCGGTGGCGGTGGAGCCACGACCATCGATGCCGACGGCGGCAACCCGGGCGCGCATGCGCACACGGTCTTCAACGATTTCGGCATCACCTTCAGCACCGCGTCCAACGCGGCCTTCCTCGGCGACTTCAGCGGCGATGGCAACGTGACCATCCGCATCGACGTGAAGGTCGACAGCATCCAGTTCGAAGGCAGCGAGGTGACGCGCCCGTTCCTGGTCGATTTCCGCAGCCACGCGCTGGCGCAGGGGGGCTATCCGTGGACGTCCGCCTGGTTCCTGTTCGAGGAAATCGGGGCTGGGCCGGGCTGGGTGACGTACGCGACCACGTTCGATCCGGCGTCGCTCGATCTGCCGGCCGGCTGGGGCGGCTACGGTGCCGAGGATCCGGTCACCTTCGAGCCCGGCCTGCCGCCCGGCGTGACGTTTGCCGACGTCATGGCCAACGTCGACGAGCTGGCCTTCACGACGCTGCAGCCGGGCTGGTTCTTCGGCTTCACCGATTTCGACGTGCGCATCGACAACATCCGCATCGAACGCGGCGCGGACCTCGACACCGTGTTCGCCGACGGCTTCGAGCTGCCTCCGCAGCGCAACGACTGAGGTCGTCGGCGGCCGGCGCTACACTGGCGGGCCCGCCTGCGCGAGCCTGCCCGTGGAACCTGGAACACCTGCACCCGAAGCCACCTTCCCGCTGCTCGATGCCGTCGAGGCCCGCATCCTCGGCAGCCTGGTCGAGAAAGCCGCGATCACGCCCGAAGCCTACCCGCTGACCGAAAACGCGATCGTCGCCGCCTGCAACCAGAAGACCAGTCGCGAGCCGGTGATGCAGCTGGAAACCGGGGCGGTGGCGCACGCGCTGCGGGCGATGCAGGGCAGGGGCTTGGTGCGGCTGGCCCCCTCCTCGCAGCGCGCGCTGCGCTACGAGCACCGGTTCGACGAGAGCTACGGCACCACGGCGCGCCAGCGCGCCGTGCTCTGCGTGCTGCTGCTGCGCGGTGCGCAGACGATTGCCGAACTGCTGTCGCGCACCGAGCGCATCACGCCGTTCCCCGGTGCCGAGGACGTGCGCGACACCCTCGACCGCCTCGCCCAGCGCGAGGCGCCACTGGTCACCTGCATCGGCCGGGCCGCGGGCCAGCGCGAGGATCGTTACATGCATCTCCTGTGCGGCCCGGCCGAGGCGCCGACGGTCGCACCCCTACGCCAGTGGCCCGACCGGGCCTCGCGCGCGCCCGGGGTGCACGAGCGCCTGGACCGGCTGGAGCACGAGGTCGCGCAGCTGCGTGCGGAACTGGCGGCATTGAAGGGCGACGGCTGACGGCAGACCACGCGGACGATGCGCCGACGGGGCCGGTTGCCGGGAAGCGCCCGGCACGGCGCGCTACAATGGCCGTTTTCGCGAGGTCTGCCATGTCGATCGCCATTTCGAAGGTGCCCGTGCCGGTGAACGAGCCGGTCAAGGGCTATGCACCGGGGTCGTCCGAGCGGGCCAGCCTCCAGGCGCAGCTTGCGCGCATGTCCGGTTCGCAGGTCGAGATCCCGCTGGTGATCAACGGGCGCGACGTGCGCACCGGCAGCACCGCGCAGGCGGTCATGCCGCACCGGCATTCGCACGTGCTGGCCACGTTCCACCAGGCCGGCACCGCCGAGGTGGAGCAGGCGATCGCCGCCGCGCGCCGGGCGCAGCCGGAATGGGCGGCGTTGCCGTGGGAAGCGCGGGCCGCGGTGTTCCTCAAGGCTGCCGAGCTGTTGCAGGGTCCGTACCGCGACGTCCTCAACGCGGCCACCATGCTCGGCCAGAGCAAGACCTGCCACCAGGCGGAAATCGACAGCGCCTGCGAGCTGATCGACTTCTTCCGCTTCAACGTGGCCTTCTACGAGCAGGTGCTGCGCGAGCAGCCGCTGAGTGCACCCGGCACCTGGAACCGGCTCGAGCATCGCCCGCTCGAGGGCTTCGTGTTCGCCGTGTCGCCGTTCAACTTCACGTCCATCGCGGGCAACCTGCCGACGGCACCGGCGCTGTGCGGCAATACGGTGCTGTGGAAGCCGGCGAGCACCGCCGCCTACAGTGGTCACTTCATCATGCAGCTGCTGCGCGAGGCGGGGCTGCCTGACGGGGTGATCAACTTCCTGCCGGGCAGCGGGGCGACGGTGGGCGATCCGGTGCTGGCCGACCGCCATCTTGCCGGCATCCACTTCACCGGCTCCACCCGCGTGTTCCAGCAGATGTGGCGCACCATCGGCAACCAGATCGACCGCTACGCCGCGTATCCGCGCCTGGTCGGCGAGACCGGCGGCAAGGACTTCATCGTGGCGCACGCCAGCGCCGATCCCGTTGCGCTCACCACCGCGCTCGTGCGCGGGGCGTTCGAATACCAGGGCCAGAAGTGTTCGGCGGCCAGCCGCGCCTACATCCCGGCCAACCTCTGGCCAGAGGTGCGCGACAGCCTCGTCGCCCAGGTCGAGGGCATCGCGATGGGCGACGTCGCCGACTTCTCCAATTTCATGGGCGCGGTGATCGACGGCAACAGTTTCCGCACCCAGAAGAACGCGATCGAGGAAGCGCGCAACGCCAGCGGCGCGCGCCTCCTCGTCGGCGGCGAGTGCGACGACAGCGAAGGCTGGTTCGTGCGCCCGACCGTCATCGAGGCAAGCGATCCGGGCTACCGCACGCTGTGCGACGAGTTGTTCGGGCCGGTCCTGACCGTGCACGTGTACGATCCGGCGACGTGGCGCGACACCCTCGACCTGGTCGACCGCACCAGTCCCTACGCGCTGACCGGAGCGGTCTTCGCGCAGGACCGCCACGCGGTGCAGGAGGCGTTCGACCACCTGCGCAATTCCGCCGGCAACTTCTACATCAACGACAAGCCCACCGGCGCCGTGGTCGGCCAGCAGCCCTTCGGCGGCGCGCGTGCCTCGGGTACCAACGACAAGGCCGGCTCGATCCTCAACCTGCTGCGCTGGATCAGCCCGCGCAGCATCAAGGAAACCTTCGTCCCGGCCATCGACTACCGCTATCCCTTCATGGCGGGCGACGGCAGGGCCTGAGCCGCGCCGGCCCCCGCGGCGATCCCGGGGGCACTTGCGCCGGCTGCCCCCGGAAGCCGTATGCTGCGCGCGCCTGCCTGCGCTTGAGCCGGGCGTCGCCCGTACCGCAGTGCCGGCATTTCATTCTGGGGGATGTCATGCCTGCCTTCTCGTTTGCGTCGTCCGGCGTGCAGCGCGCTGCCGCCTGCGTGGGCCTGCTGCTGCCGTTGGCATTCTGCGCAACCGGCGCCGGTGGCGTTGCGGCTGCCGCACCAGTTGCGCAGCCGTACGTGGTCATCCTCGATGCCGAGCCGCTCGCCGCCTATGCC
>JAEZQS010000008.1 GCA_023412995.1 Pseudomonadota bacterium | reverse complement strand
GGGCTTTTCGTAGGAGCGGCGCAGCCGCGACCGCGAAGCCTCGCATGCGACGAAACCTTCGGAGGGTTGCGCCGTTGTCGGCGGTTCGCGGTCGCGCTTGCAGCGCTCCTACAGGCAGCGCAACGCCACGCGTCGCGGTTGTGCTTGCAGCGTGGCTATTTCGACGTGGACAGCGACGCCAGCCACTCGTCGTCGGACCCTTCCACCATGCCTTCAGTGAGGAACGTGGACAGGTAGCGTTCCCCGGTATCGGGAAGCATGGCGAGCAGGACGCTGCCGTCCTCCGCGTTCGCGGCGATGGCGAGCGCGGCGGCGACGGTGGCTCCGGCGGAGATGCCGCAGAAGATGCCTTCCTCGGTGGCGAGGCGGCGCGCGGTGTCGCGGGCGAGGGTGTCGTCCACCTTTTCGATGGCATGCGCCACGTCGCGTGACAGCACCTCGGGCAGCAGATCGGGCGTCCAGCCCTGGATCTTGTGCGGGTGCCATTCCTCGCCGGACAGCATGGCGGCGACGGCGGGTTCGGCGGCGATGACCTGCACTTCCGGGCGCGCCAGGCGCAGCATCTCGCCGACGCCGGTGAGGGTGCCGCCGGTGCCCCAGCCGGAAACGAAGTAGTCGAGCCGGTGCCCGGCGAAGTCGCGCAGGATTTCCGCTGCCGTCGTATTGCGGTGCCAGGCGGGGTTCGCCTGGTTCTGGAACTGGCGCGTCAGGAACCAGCCGTGCCTTTGCGCCAGCTCCTCCGCAACGCGCACCATGCCGCTGCCGCGTTCGGCGGCCGGCGTCAGGATGACTTTCGCCCCGTAGGCGCGCATGAGCTTGCGCCGCTCCATCGAGAAGGTCTCGCTCATCACGGCGACGAAGCGGTAGCCGCGCGCCGCGCAGATCATCGCCAGCGCGACGCCGGTGTTGCCGGAGGTGGCTTCGATGACCGTGTCACCCGCCTTCAGCAGCCCGCGCTGTTCGGCGTCCAGGATCACGGCAAGGGCGAGCCGGTCCTTGACCGAGCCGCCCGGGTTGAACGCTTCCACCTTCACGTACATCTCGACGTGCGAAGGCGGCAGGCGGTGCAGCTTCACGACCGGCGTGTTGCCGATGGTGTCGAGCAGGCTGTTGTGGCGCATGGCATCGGTTCCTGCAGGGGAGCGTGCATGCCGCGGCGCTGTCGGCGACGCACGGCGCCTGCATCATAGCCCCGCGCCGGGTGGACGGATCAGGCCTCCGCGAGGGCGGCGCGCCAGGCGCCGGCAATGCCTGCGTTGAAGCAGCAGAAGAGGATCGAGCGGGGCGCCGGCTGGGCCGCCAGCCAGGCCCTCGCCTCGCGCACGGCAATGCGGCTGGCCTCCTCCGGCGGATAGCCGTAGATGCCACAGCTGATCGCGGGGAAGGCGAGGCTCGCCAGCCGCTGCACAGCCGCCAGGCGCAGCGCTTCGCGGTAGCAGGCGGCCAGCAGGTCCGGCTCACCCGCCGCGCCGCCGCGCCAGACCGGCCCTACGGTATGGATGACCCAGCTTGCCGGCAGCCCGAATCCGGGCGTCAGGCGTGCCGCCCCGGTCGGGCAGCGCACACCGGGTCGCACTTCGGGCAGCAGGCGGCACGCCGCCAGCAGCGCCGGTCCCGCAGCCCGATGGATCGCGCATCGACGCCCCCGCCGCCCAGCAGGCTCTCGTTGGCGGCATTGACCACCGCATCCACCTCCAGCGTGGTGATGTCCGCTTCCAGCACCTCGATCATCGGTGGCTCCGCGTGGGGGCGTCGATTGTCGCAAAGGTGGCGGTGTCTTGAAAAATACCTGCCAAGGACATAATATTCACATCCATGACCGCCACGGCATCTGACAGCACGTTTGCCTACCTCTGCCAGGACGTCACCCTGCAGATGCGCAAGCATTTCGACCGCCGCGCAACCCGGTTCGGCATGACGCGCGCGCAGTGGCGGGCGCTCAAGACCATCCGCCGCCGCGAGGGCCTCAGCCAGGCGGAACTGGCCGAAGCGCTCGACATGGAACCGATCCCGGTCGGGCGCGTCATCGACCGCCTGGAACGGGCCGGCTATGTCGAGCGGCGCGCCGACCCGGCCGACCGCCGCCGCTGGCGCCTGCACCTGACGGCGCGCGCGCACGCGATCGTCGAGGAGATGGAGGAGATCGCGGCGCAACTGCGCGAAGACGTGCTGCAAGGCGTCGCACGCGAGGATTTCGACACCCTGCTGCGCGTCCTCGCGCAGCTCAAGGACAACCTGGCCGCCCTCGATGGCGCGCCTGCGGCAACTTCGGAGCACGCATGACCGACCTGCAACCCCGTCCGGAGACGGCGCCCGCCGCTCCGGTGAAGCGCCGTCGCTGGACGCGCACCCTGCTGTGGATTGCCGGACCGGCGCTGGTGCTCGGCGTCGGCGGCTGGCTGTACCTGACGTCCGGCCGCTACGCCGGCACCGACAACGCCTACATCGAGGCCGACCACGTCACCGTGGCACCGCAGGTGGCCGGACGCGTGGTCGAGGTCGCCGTGCACGAGAACCAGCCGGTGAAGCAGGGCGACGTGCTGTTCCGCATCGATCCCGAGCCGCTGCAGATCGCCTATGCGCGCATGCAGGCGCAAGTGGAATCGGTTGCCGGCATGCTGGGCGCGGCGCGCAGCGGCTACGCCTCGGCCGAGGCCGAGCTGCGTTCGGCCGACGCCGACCTCGCCTACAAGGCGCAGCAGTTCGAGCGCATGAAGGAGCTGCGCCAGCGCGGCCTGGTCGCGCAGCAGATGCTGGACAACGCGGCCAACGACCTCGCCAGCGCGCGCGCCGAACGCGATGCGAAACGCGCGGCGGTGGCGAAGGCACGCAACATGCTGGGCGGCCTGCCCGACACGCCCGACGAGAAGCTCGCCGGCTACAAGCTTGCGCAGGCGCAGCTGGCGCAGGCGAAGCTGGACCTCGACCACGCCACCGTGCGTGCGCCGATGGACGGCACGATCGGCAAGACGCGGCTGCAGCCGGGCGACTTCCTCGCCATCGGCGAAGCCGCCATGCCGCTGGTCGCCAACACCTTGTGGGTGGATGCCAACTTCAAGGAAACCGACCTCACCCACGTCGCCGTCGGCCAGCCCGCCACCGTCGAGGTGGATACGTATCCGGGCGAGGAGTGGAAGGCGCACGTGGCATCGATCAGCCCCGCATCGGGCTCGGAATTCTCCGTGCTGCCGGCGCAGAACGCGACCGGCAACTGGGTCAAGGTGGTGCAGCGCATCCCGGTGCGCCTGGCGATCGACGATCCGGACCACGCGGGCAAGGTCCTGCGCGCCGGCATGAGCACGGTGGTGACGATCGACACCGGTGCGCAGAACTCCGTGCTCGGGCGCTGGCAGGGCGCGGAAGAACCTGCCGCGCGCGTCGCGCAGGCGCATTGACGCGAGCCCGCCAGGCCACGCGCTCCGCGTCGTAGTCACCCACGCTGCCCGGGCGAGCGCCGGGCCGCGGTGTGCTCACGCGCAAATTCCCTCGTCCTGTTTCCCACGACCGCAGCCACCCGCCACCCGATGAGCGAAACCGCCACCCATCGCGAAGTCGCCAACCGCGGCCTGCTGGTCGTGTCGGTGATGCTGGCCACGCTGATGCAGGCGCTCGACACCACGATCGCCAACGTCGCGCTGCCCAACATGCAGGGCACGCTCTCCGCCACGCAGGACCAGATTGCCTGGGTGCTCACCTCCTACATCGTCGCCGCCGCCATCGCCACGCCGGCGACCGGCTGGCTGGCCTCGATCATGGGACGGCGGCGGCTGCTGCTGATCGCGATCGCCGGCTTCACGGTCGCTTCCGTGCTGTGCGGCATGGCGACCAGCATCGGCGCGATGGTCGCCTTCCGCCTGCTGCAGGGCCTCTTCGGCGCCTCGCTGGTGCCGCTGTCGCAATCCACCCTGCTGGACGTCTACCCGCGCGAGAAGCACGGTGCCGCGATGGCGCTGTGGGGCATGGGCGTGATGGTCGGCCCGATCCTCGGGCCGCCGCTCGGCGGCTGGCTGACCGACAGCTACGGCTGGCACTGGGTGTTCCTGATCAACGTGCCGATCGGCGCACTGGCGCTGTTCGGTGTCGCGGCCAGCCTGCCCTCGGATGAAACGCACCGGACCCGCTTCGACTGGCGCGGCTTCGCCTTCCTTGCGATGGGCATTGGCGCGCTGCAGCTGTTCCTCGACCGCGGCCAGCAGCAGGACTGGTTCGGTTCGGTCGAGATCCAGGTCGAGGCGGCCCTCGCCTTCCTCGGCTTCTACCTCTACGGCGTGCACTGGAAGTACGGCGCGCGCCCGTTCGTCAACCTCGGCCTGTTCGCCGATCGCAACTTCCTCGCCAGCAACGTGTTCATCTTCGTGCTCGGCGTGGTGCTGTTCGCGACCATGGCCCTGCTGCCGCCGTACCTGCAGAACCTGATGGACTACCCGGTCGTCACCACCGGCATCCTGCTCGCGCCGCGTGGCGTCGGCACCCTGATCGCGATGATGCTGGTCGGTCGCCTGCTCGCGCGCGGCGCCGACGCACGCCTGCTGGCCGGCATCGGCATGCTGCTGACCGCGTTCTCGTTGTACCAGATGATGCAGTTCAACCTGGACGTGCCCGAGCACCTCGTCATCAGCACCGGCGTGATCCAGGGCCTCGGCCTGGGCCTCGTGTTCGTGCCGATCTCGACCGTGGCCTACTCGACGCTGCCGATGGCGGCGCGCACCGAAGCCGCCGGCATCTTCAGCCTCACGCGCAACATCGGCTCCAGCGTCGGCATCTCGATCGTGATGACGCTGCTGTCGCGCAACACCCAGGTCAACCACGCCGAGCTCGCCGCGCACATCACGCCGTTCGGCGACGGCATGGCCCAGCTGCCGGCGCTCTACGCCGGGCCGCACGGCCTGGCCGCGCTCAATGCGGAGATCACGCGCCAGGCCTCGGCGATCGCCTTCCTCAATGACTTCTGGCTGATGATGGTGATGACGCTCGCCGCGATCCCGCTGCTGCTCCTGCTGCGGCCGGTGCGCGCGCGCACGACCTCGCCCGTCACCGTCGACCACTGACGGGTGGCCAGGCGGGACGCCTTTGGACACGGAACACACGGAGGCAAAGCGCCTCTTTCTTGCGTGTAGCATTCATGCATGCCACCAGGACCCGACGCACTGCCGCTGGAACAGCTCGATTGCGGCGTGGCGCGGTTGCGTGCATGGCGCCCCGATGACCTGGACAGCCTCGTTGCCAACGCCAGCCACGCGGACGTCTCGCGCGGTCTGCGCGACCGCTTCCCCTATCCCTACACCGGCGACGACGGCCGCGCCTGGCTGGCGCGCGCGGTGGACGAATCCGACCGTGCCTGGGCCATCGACATCGACGGGCTCGCCGTCGGCGGCGTCAGCCTCCACCCCGGCACGGACGTGCACCGGCATTCGGCGGAACTCGGCTACTGGCTCGGGCATCGCCATTGGGGGCGCGGCATCATGACGTCGGTGATCGGCACGTTCGCGCCCGCCGCGATGCAGGCGTTCGCGCTGCACCGGCTGTTCGCGACCGTGTACGAGAACAACCCCGCCTCCATGCGCGTGCTGGAAAAGGCGGGCTTCGAGCGCGAGGGCGTGCAGAAGTCCGCCGTCGTGAAGCGTGGCGAGCTGCTCGACCTCGTCGTGTATGCGCGCGTTCGGCGCATGCTGGATGCAGGCCGATGAGCCGCGAGCGTCGACCACCGGGGCGCGCCGGTGCATCGCCTTGGCCGCAGCAGGTGCCGAGGCCGCGGCAGTCGCCCGCGCCCTCCGCTCCGGCCCGCTCCAGTCCTGAAACACGCATCTACGGCTTGAATGCGTGCCTTGCCGCGTTCGCGAAGCGTCCCGACGCACTGCGCAAGGTGTACCTGCTTGAATCGCGGATTCCGGCGCTGAAGCGAGTGCTCGCGTGGTGCGTCGCGCACCGGATCGGCTATCGCGTGGTCGAGGACGCCGACCTCGACCGGCTGACGGCATCGCGCCACCACGAGGGCGTGTGTTTCGACCTCTTGCGTGCGCCGCCCATCGCGTTGCCCGACTTCCTCGCGACGATGCCCGCGGCACCGGCATCGTCGCTGCTCCTGTGGCTCGACGGCGTCGGCAATCCGCACAACCTCGGTGCCTTGCTGCGCAGCGCGGCGCATTTCGGGGTGCACGGCGTGGTGTCACCCGCGGGTGCCGGAATCGATCTGTCGGGTGCAGCCGCGCGCGTCGCGGAGGGCGCGGCCGAGGCGGTTCCGCTGGTGCGCGCGGAGTCGGCACGGGACGCGCTTGCGCTGCTGCGGGAGCATCGCTACAGCATCGCCGCCACCGTGCCACGCGAGGGCACGCCGTTGTACCAGGCGCGTTTACCCGCGCGCCTCGTACTGGTGCTGGGTGCGGAAGGCGAAGGCATGAGCGAGTCGATGCTCGCCGCCGCCGACCTGCGATTGACCATTCCGGGAACCGGCGCGGTGGAGAGCCTCAATGTCGCCGCCAGCGCTGCGGTCCTGTTGGGCGAATACTGGCGGCAACGCCTGCCGTAGTGGCGCGGGTGCCGGCCGGCCTCTGGCCGTCCAGCCTGCTCGCCGCTTGCGTCAGGCCGGACGCGCGCAACGCGGCCGGCAGGCTCGCTACGCTTTCGCAGGCCGGACGTACACAGCGCGGCCGGCAGGTTCCCGCGACCGCAGCCAACCCGCCGTGCTGTTCCAATCCCCAATCCTAATCTCCGCCCTCCGCAGCAAACGCCCCGGGTGCCGAGCCGAAGTCGCCGTCCGCCTGCGCGGCGAGGTAGGCGGCAATGGCGTAAACCGCCACGTTCTGCCGCAGCTGTTCCGGATCGATCTTGTCGAGGGTGTCGTTGGCGGTGTGGTGCCAGTCGAAGTAGCGCGTGCCGTCCTGGTGCAGCGACAGCGCGGCCATGCCGACGCCGTGCACGGCGGACAGGTCCGAGCCACCGTGGCCTGGCGCGCCGGCGTCGTACTCGACCCCGAGCGGCTTCATCAGGTTGGCCATGGCGGCGACGGCGTCGCGCGCCTCGGGCTTGACGCTGGCGGTGATCTTCCAGATGCGGTCGGCGCCGAAATCCGACTCGCTGCCGAGCACCGCCTTGGCGATCTCGTCCTTGTGCGCCTGCGCGTACGCCTTGCCGCCGTAGAGGCCCGCTTCCTCGTTGGCGAAGGCGACCACGCGGATGCTGCGCGCGGGCCGCTGCGGCAGCGCCGCGATCAGGTGCGCGGCGCCGGCGGCGATCGCGATCCCGGCGGCGTCGTCGATCGCACCCGTGCCGGGGTCCCACGAATCCAGGTGGCCACCCATGACGAAGTATTCGTCGGGTCGGCTCGAACCGCGCAGCTCGGCGATCACGTTGGCGCCGGTGTAATCACCTTCCATCCCGCAGTCGAGCGCCAGCCGCACGCGCACCGGCTTGCCGCGCGCGAGGATGCGCTCGAGCTGGTCGGCATCGGGGCCGGCCAAGGCCGCTGCCGGGATGGGCGTGACGCCTTCCGGGAAATGCGTTATGCCGGTGTGCGCGAAGCGGTCGTGGCCCGTGCCCGCCGAGCGCAGCAGGAAGCCGGCGGCTCCCTTGCGTGATGCCAGCGCCGGCCCGGCCGTACGCACGCGCGAGCCGATCCCGTAGTCCGCACCGTCGCGCTTGGCCGCCATGCGCGGGCCGACGTAGACGATGCGGCCCTGGACGCGCGCGGCATCGGCCGCTTCCAAGGCAGCGAAGGAATCGAACGCAACGACCTCCGCATCGAGTCCGCCGGCAGGCGTGCCGGGGGAGTAGCCCAGGGCCGCGATGGCCAGCGGCTGCGGGAAGGGCGCGAGGATTTCCGCGCTCTCGCTGTGGCGCACCCACTTCGGATACGTCACCGGCTCGGACCACACCTTGTCGAAACCGAGCGCCTTGAAGCGCGCAATCACCCACTCGCGTGCGCGCGCGTCGTTCGGGCCGGCCGCGAGGCGCGGGCCCACCTCGGTGGTGAGTCCTTCGGTGAACTCCCACGCGGTGTCATCGTGCAGTGCCTGGTCGCGCAGCTGCGCCGCGCGCTCGAGGTCGGCCGGCGCGAGGGTGGTCGCCTGGCCAGCAGCGTGGGTGACGCCCGTCAACGACAGGGCGAGCGCAATCGACAGCAACGGCCGCATGGGCGGATCTCCCGGGGAAAAACGCGCAGTATGGACCGGCCGCGCGAGGCGCGACCGGGCCAGACGTCACGCGCGCGATGGGGCCACCGCACGCGCCGGGCGGTAGCCCACGCGCATCGGCGCCGCGCCTCAGGGACGCGGTGCCGCGTCCCGTGCCTTCAGGAGGTCGCGGATTTCGGTCAGGAGCACCACGTCGGGCGCAGGCGCTGGCGGCGCCTCGTCCTTGTTGCGCTCGAACACGCGATTGACCAGGCGCACGACGATGAAGATGGCCGCCGCAATGATCAGGAACTGGATCAGCGTGTTGAAAAAGGCACCGAACTGGATCGCCACCTCGCCGGTGCCGTCGGGCGCGGCAGCCTTCAGCACCCAGCGGTAGCGCGAGAAATCCACCCCGCCGATCAGCAGCCCGATTGGCGGCATGATGACCTGGTCCACCAGCGAGCTGACGATCTTGCCGAACGCGGCGCCGATGACCACGCCGACCGCGAGGTCCACGACGTTGCCGCGCATCACGAATGCCTTGAAGTCGGTGCCGATGCTCATGCTGCCTCCTGGGTGGTGCGGGTGGTCAGGCGATGCGGCCCTCGAGCCGGGCCATGTCGCCGAAACGCGCCTCGAAGCGGTCGCCGCGCGCAAGCGCACCGACCCCCGCGGGCGTGCCGGTGAAGACGAGGTCGCCCGGGGCGAGTTCCCACAGCCGCGACAGCGCGGCCAGCACCTCGCCGATGGGCAGCACCATGTCCGCGATGTCGGCGTCCTGGCGCGTCGTGCCGTTGATGGCGAGCGTGAGCCGGCCGCTCGACGGAACGGCGCCACTGGCAGGATGCAATCGCGACACCGGTGCCGACTGGTCGAAGGCCTTGGCGGCGTCCCACGGATGGCCCTTCGACTTGGCCGCCGCCTGCAGGTCGCGGCGGGTAAGGTCCAGGCCGACGGCGTAGCCGAAGATGCGGTCGAGCGCGGCACCGGCATCGAGGTCGCGACCCCCGCGGGCAAGCGCCACCACCAGCTCGACTTCGTGGTGCAACTCGGCCGTCGCCTGCGGGTAGCCGACGACCACGCCAGCGCCTTCGTCGGCGACGATGGCATCGACGGGTTTCATGAAGAACATCGGTTGCGAGCGCTCCACCGCGGCGCCCATCTCGCGCGCGTGATCGGCATAGTTGCGCCCGATGCAGTAGATCCGCCGCACCGGGAAACGCGCGGTGCTGCCGGCAATGGCCAGGCTGGGGACCGGCGCAGGATCGAAGGCGAATGGCATGGCTGTTCCTTGCGGCTGCCGCGATTCTAGCGCGCGCCGGCCGTGCTCCGGCGTGCCGGCGCCCGAAATCCAGCCCGTCGCCGCGGTGACACCTGTCACCCCGCCGGCCTGACCAATCCGCCTTGCGGCGGTGCGGCAATGAAACCACTCTGTGGCACACTTGATGGCTTGTCCGGGGCGAAGGAATGGGACGGATGGACCAGGCCGACCTGCTGCACCAGCTGCGCATCGACCGCAGCGAACCGGCAGCACGCACGCGGGGCGCCGGCACCTGGATCGCGATCGCCGCGGCGGTCGTGCTGGTGCTTGCCCTGGCCGCGGCCGGCTGGTGGTGGTTCGCCCACGGCAAGGCGGTCGAGGTGCAGGTCGCCACCGCGGCGGCCCCGGCGGGTGGCACGGCCGCCGCCGCCGTGCTGCAGGCAACCGGCTACGTCACCGCGCGCCGCCAGGCGACGGTTTCGGCACAGATCACCGGCACCCTCGTCGACGTGCTGATCGAGGAAGGCGAGCACGTCGATGCCGGACAGGTGCTGGCGCACCTGGAAGACACCGCGCAACGCGCCAACCTCGCCCTCGCCGAAGCCCAGCTCGCATCGGCGCAGGCGCTGGTGAAGCAGTACGAGGCGCAGGCGGGCCAGGCGCGGCGCGACCTCGCCCGCAGCGAAGACCTTGCCGCGCGCAAGCTGGTCTCGGCCCAGGCGGTGGAAACCGCGCGCACCCAGCTGCAGAGCCTTGCCGCGCAGATGACCGCGCAACAGCGCCAGGTCGACCTTGCCCGCGCGCAGGTGCAGGGCGCCCGGGTGCAGCTCGACTACACCATCGTGCGCGCACCCTTCGCCGGCGTCGTGATCGCCAAGGCGGCGCAGCCGGGCGAGATCGTGTCGCCGCTCTCCGCCGGCGGCGGCTTCACCCGCACCGGCGTCGGCACCATCGTCGACATGGACTCGCTCGAGATCGAGGTCGACGTCAACGAGTCCTACATCAAGCGCGTCGCCGCCAACCAGCCGGTGGAGGCGGTGCTGGACGCCTATCCCGACTGGACCATCCCCGGCCACGTGATCGCGATCATCCCGACCGCCGACCGCAGCAAGGCGACGGTGAAGGTGCGCGTCGCGCTGGACCAGAAGGATGCGCGCATCGTGCCCGACATGGGCGTGCGGGTGTCGTTCCTGGAGGAAGCACGTGCCGCCGCCGATGGCGCGCCGCCGCCGCAGCGCGGCGTGCTGGTGCCGGCCGCGAGCATCGTGCAGCGCGGCGGCAAGGCCGTCGTGTTCGCGGTCGAGGACGGGCTGGCGCGCGAGCGCGCGGTCGTTGCCGGCGACGTCGCCGGTGACCTGCGCCTGGTCGAGGGCATCGGCGCCGGGACGCGCGTGGTGCGCGATCCACCGAAGGACCTGGCGGACGGTGCACGCGTGCGCGTCGCCAGCAGATGACTGCCGCGCCCGCCGCCGCACGGCGCTGGCGCGACGCTACCGATCCATCATCCACTCCGCCGGCAGGCGGACCACGGCAGACGAGGCCCTGACATGAGTGCATTGGTCGAAATCCGCAACGTCAGCAAGGTGTACGAGCGCGGCCGGCAGAAGGTCGAGGTGCTGCACAACATCGACCTCGACATCGCCAGGGGCGAATTCCTCGCGCTGATGGGCCCTTCGGGCTCGGGCAAGACCACCCTGCTGAACCTGATCGGCGGGCTGGATTCGCCTACCGAGGGCAGCATTGCCGTCGGCGGCGAGCGCATCGACCGTCTCGGCGAGGGCGCGCTCGCCAAGTGGCGTGCCGGCAACGTCGGCTTCATCTTCCAGTTCTACAACCTGCTGCCGATGCTTTCGGCGCAGCGCAACGTCGAACTGCCGCTGCTGCTGACGAAGCTCCCGGCGGCCGAGCGCAAGCGCAACGCCGCCATCGCGCTGCAACTGGTGGGCCTCGCCGAGCGTGCCACGCACAAGCCGACCGAACTCTCCGGCGGCCAGCAGCAGCGCGTGGCGATTGCGCGCGCGATCGTCTCGGACCCGACCCTGCTGGTGTGCGACGAACCGACCGGCGACCTCGACCGCCAGAGCGCGGAAGACGTGCTGGGGCTGCTGCAGACGCTCAACCGCGATCACGGCAAGACCATCATCATGGTCACGCACGATCCCAAGGCCGCCGAGTACGCGCGCCAGACGCTGCACCTGGACAAGGGCACGCTGGTCGAATCGAGCGCGCTCGCCGCCGGCTGATCGAGGGCGCGCCGCGCGCCCGCCATCGCACCTTTCCGCTTACGGCCAACCGAAGGCGACGCCATGAAGTACCTGCACCTGATCTGGGCCGCACTGTTCCGCCGCAAGACCCGCACCTTCCTCACCCTGGTGTCGATCCTCGCCGCGTTCCTGCTGTTCGGCATGCTCGATGGCGTGCGCCACAGC
This sequence comes from Pseudomonadota bacterium, assembly GCA_023412995.1. GTDB lineage: Bacteria > Pseudomonadota > Gammaproteobacteria > Xanthomonadales > Rhodanobacteraceae > Dokdonella_A. Next base: position 2,534 of record JAEZQS010000008.1, on the reverse strand, counting down.
TTTGCCGACGCCGGCAAGAGCGCGGCGGGCGCCGAACGCCTGCAGACGGGCTCGCGCCTGTCCTTCATCGAGACGCTGCCGCTGGCGCTGGAAGGGCGCATCGCCGCGGTCGACGGCGTGAAGGCGGTCGCCTACGCCAACTGGTTCGGCGGCGCCTACCAGGAGCCGCGCAACCAGATCTTCAGCTTCGCCGTCAGTCCGAACTACATCGACCTCTACCCGGAAATCGAACTCGGCGAAGATGCGCGCAAGGCCTTCGCGCAGACCCGCACCGGGGTGATCGTCGGCGACAAGCTCGCCACCAAGTACGGCTGGAAGGTCGGCGACAAGCTACCGCTCATCTCCAACATCTTCCCCAATACCGACGGCAGCAAGAACTGGACCTTCGACATCGTCGGCATCATGCAGCCGAAGGATCCCTCGCATCCGGAGTTCTTCCAGGGCGGCATCTTCCTCAACTGGAAGTACTTCGACGATTCCACCCCTTACAACCGCGGCCGCGTCGGCTGGTACGTGACGCGCGTGGCGGATGTCGAGCAGGCCGACCGGGTTGCCAGGGCCATCGATGCGCTGTCGGCGAATTCCGACCACGAGACCAAGACGCAGACCGAACAGGCGGCGACGGCGTCGTGGATCAAGCAGATGGCGGACATCGGCCTGATCGTGGGTTCGATCATGGGCGCGGTGTTCTTCACCTTGCTGCTGCTGACCGGCAACACCATGGCGCAGGCGGTGCGCGAGCGCACGTCCGAGCTCGCGGTCCTCAAGACGATCGGCTTTTCCAGCACCAGCGTGCTGCTGCTGGTGCTGGCGGAATCGGTCCTGCTGGTGCTGATCGGCGGGGTGCTCGGCCTCGGGCTCGCGGCGGTGCTGGGGCCCGGGGTGAGCGCCGGCAGTGGCGGCGTGATCGACATGCCGCCGGTTGGCGCCAGCAGCTGGCTGCTCGGGCTCGCCCTGATGGTCGCGATCGGGCTGCTTGTCGGTGCCTTGCCCGCGTTGCGGGCCATGCGCCTCAACATCGTCGATGCACTGGCTGGCCGCTGAGGAGCGACGGACATGGGCAAGCTGAAATCGTTCCTGCGCGGGCTCGCGCTGTTGCTGGTGCTGGTCGCCGGCCTGGTGGTGTGGACGCTGGCACCGTGGCCGGTGCTGCTCGGCCTCGCCGTGCTGCTGGCGCTGTGGATGCTGGCCACCCGACGCGGACGCCAGGCCAGCTCGGTCACCGCAGTCGGCGTCAGCACGCTGCCGCAGCGGATGGCCGCCTCCTCGGTGGTGGTCATCGGCATCGCCGGCGTGGTCGGCGTGCTGGTGGCGCTGCTGGCGATGGCCGAGGGCTACCAGGACACGCTGCGCCGCACCGGCAGCGAGGACACCGCCATCGTGCTGCGCGGTGGCTCCGCGGCGGAAGTGTCCTCGGTGCTGTCGAACGACAACGTCACGGTCGTCGAGCAGGCACCGGGCATCGCCCGCGACGAGGCCGGCAAGGCCATCGCCTCGCCTGAACTCGTGGTGGCGGCCAACCTGCCGTTGCGCGACAACCCCGAGGACACCGGCAGCGTGCAGTTGCGCGGCGTCGGCGCGCAGGCCTGGAAGATGCGTCCGGACCTGCACGTCGTCGAGGGCCGTGCCTTCCAGCCCGGCCTGCGCGAACTGGTGGTGGGTACGGGCGCGCGCGCCAAGTTCGCCGGACTCGAGCCCGGCCGCGAAGTGCGCCTCGGCAACCAGGCCTGGACCGTCGCCGGCGTGTTCCATTCCGGCGACTCGATGGACTCGGAAGTCTGGGGCGACGCCGACGTCGTCGCCGACACCTACCGGCGCGGCAGCTCGCGCACATCGGTCATGGTCCGCCTCGCCGATGCGGGTTCGTTCGATGCATTCAAGGCGGCCCTCGCCAGCGACCCGCGCGTGCAGGTCGACGTCAGCACGACCGCGGAGTACTTCAGCAAGCAGTCGGAGATGATGACCAAGGTGATCCGCATCATCGGCATGGTGGTCGGCGCCATCATGGCGATCGGCGCCATCTTCGGCGCCCTCAACACTATGTTCGCGACCGTCGCCATGCGCGCGCGCGAGATCGCCACCCTGCGTGCCATCGGCTTCCACGGTTTCCCGGTCGTCGTCGCGGTAATGCTGGAGACGATGCTGCTGGCGCTCGTGGGCGGCCTCCTCGGCGGCCTCGTCGCCTGGCTGGTGTTCAACGGCTACACCGCCTCCACCATCGCCGGCGGCGTCGGCCAGCTGAGTTTCGAATTCAAGGTGACGCCGGGGCTGCTCTGGACGGGCATCAAGTGGGCGCTCGCCATCGGTTTCGTGGGGGGGCTGTTTCCGGCGTTGCGGGCGGCGCGGTTGCCGGTGACGACGGCACTTCGGGAGTTGTAGGCGCGCTGCGCGCGCTCTTGCTGCCGGTTGGGGTGCCCCTGATGCTGCGGCGTCGACGTGGCGTTGCTCGTCGAGGGACGTGCGAAGTGCTTTCGCCCGCCTTCGGCGAGCGAGTCACTTCTCTTTGCTTGCCCAAAGAGAAGTAACCAAGAGAA
>JAEZQS010000305.1 GCA_023412995.1 Pseudomonadota bacterium | reverse complement strand
GGTAGCGGCTGCGGCTTGGCCGCATCCTTGCGACCGACGACCTGCACGCGCTCGGCACGTTCGCCCCGCGCCGCGGCAGGGCGCTGCGTCGCCATCTCGCGCAGCTGCTCGCGCGCCAGGGGCCGGCCCTCGTTGCGCTCGATCGCCTGCAGTCGGCGTTCGGTCGAGACCGGCCGCGGCGGCGGAGCGGTGCGTGCGATCACGCGACGATCCAGCGCGGCCTTGGGCGCCACGGCGCGGGTGCGCACGGCGTTGGCCGGCACCAGGCTGGCGCGCGTGGGCGCCACGGCCACCCGGTTGACGACCTGTGCGCTGCGCAGCTGCGATTCGTTCACGCGCACCCGTGCCGCATTGACCGGCCTCGCGCTGACGAACGCCTCGCGCGGCACCGCGGTTACCGCCGCGACGTTGCGCTGGTAGGCGTAATTGACATTGCGGATCGGCCGTCCCTGCGAGTAGTTGTTGTAGATGTTGGTGACGTTGGTGACGTTGATGACCGTGGTGTTGCGCACGTTGACGTTGGTGAAGTAACCGCGCGAGGCGCGGTACCACGGCACGTAGACGTCGCGGGGGCCAAGCGGGAACCAGCCCACCGGGCCACCGCCGACGCGGATGCTGGCCCCCCAGCCGCCGCCGCCGACGAAGGCGACCATGGCCGGTGCATACACCGCGCGCACGTGGCGCGCGCCCGGGCACCAGCCCCAACGGTTGCCGATGTAGGCCCAGCGGCCGTAGTGGAAGGGCGCGAAGCCCCACGCGGCGTTGTCGACCCAGGTCCAACCCCACGGATCGATCCACGACCAGTGGCCGTAGCGGTAGGGTGCCCAGCCGACCGAGACGCGCGACGGATACCAGACCTGGCCGTACTCGGCGACGGTGTCCCAGCTGCCGTACTCGTCGAGGTCGGCGTAGCCGATCGTGCCTTCGGACACGTAGTTGCGCGAGACCGAGCGATCCGCGCGCGCGTTGCGCGAGGAGACCCAGCGGTCGAAGTCATCCGGACGCGGCAGGTCGAGCACTTCGTAATCCCGCAGCGAACTGTCGTAGAAGCGGTAGGAGTTGCCCGAGCGCACGCTGTAGCTGGCGTTGTTCTCGCCGTACACGTCGCCCGAGCCCTCGAACACGGTGACCATGGTCGAGTCGCCCTGCGGGGCGATGTCGATCCGGTAGTCGCCGGGGCGGTCGATCACGAACGCCAGCGTGGGCGTGTCGATCTCGTAGGTCTGGCCCGTGCCGATGTAGCGCACCGACACGTTCATCACGCCTTCGGTCAGCTCGAGCTGCGCGATGTCGTCATCGAGCGCGAGCAGGGTGAAGGTGCTCTGCGCATCCAGGCGGATCGCGGCGGAGCCGATTTCCAGCTCGGCGCGCGAGTCGCGGTCGGCGTACAGGCGGTCGCCGGTGACCAGTGGCCGGTTGAGCGGCACCTCGGCCCAGCGGTCGTCGCCGGCGGGCTGGAAGCTCACGTTGCCACTGAGGTAGCCGACCCGGGCGACGCGCGTCGGCGGGTCCGCCAGCGCGAAACCGGCGAAGGCCACCAGCAGCAAGGCGGCAGCGATGCGCAGGGTGCGCGGGATCGATCGTCGTTCGTACATGGCCCTCTCCTGGCACCTACACCAGCAACGGTTGCGGATGGGGAGCCCCCGTCTGGCCGCCCGTGCTGGCAGGTGGGACCATGACAGCGCCAATTGGCTGAATGCCCGCTTTCCACGGAGGGAAATTTGCCCTTCCTTACGCCGGCCTCGCATGCGTTTTCATGCACCCGCGCGGCTTGTCGGCGCGCCGCGACGCCGCTACGCTGTCGCCGCCGGCGGCCACCAGGTCCGCTGCCGCGCAGTTCCGGGCATCAGGCGGGTGTAGCTCAATGGCAGAGCTGTAGCTTCCCAAGCTACTGACGAGGGTTCGATTCCCTTCACCCGCTCCACGCCGGCCGCCGAGGGCCGGCATCCGGTACATAGTTGCATCCGTTTTCCTCCTGCAGGCGCCCCGTGTTGCGCGAACCTCCCTCGATCGGGTTGCCGGGCAGCGAAGCCGTCCGCGTCGGCTGGCGCGAGCCGGTCGCGCTGCCGGCGTTCGGCATCGGCGCGATCAAGGCGAAGCTCGACAGCGGCGCGCGTTCGTCGGCGCTGCACGTGGAAGACCTGGGCGTGCAGTGCGAAGACGGCGTGATGGTGGCCCGCTTCGGCGTGCGCGTGCGACGCCGCGGCCACGCGCTGGTGGCGTGCGCGGCGCCCGTGTGCGACCGGCGCCGGATCACCGACTCGGGCGGGCACCGCAGTGAGCGCTGGTTCATCCGCACCAGGCTGGTGCTGGGCGGCATCGCCTTCGAAGCGGAAGTCAGCCTCGCCGACCGCGCCGGCCTGCTGTTCCCGCTGCTGCTCGGACGCAGCGCGATCGCCAGCCGGTTCCTGATCGACCCGGCGCTTTCCTACACGCGGCGACTGCCGCGACCTTCCCGTCCACACGTCCCCACGCCCGCATGAAGATCGCGCTGCTGTCGCGCAATACCCGCCTGTATTCCACCCGGCGCCTGGTCGAGGCGGCGCGCGCGCGTGGCCACAGCGTGCGCGTGCTCGACCCGCTGCGCTGCTACATGCGCATCGGCGCGGGTGCCTTCGAAGTGCACTGCAAGGGGCGCGCGCTGCGCGGCATCGATGCGCTGGTCCCGCGCATCGGCGCCTCGATCACGTTCTACGGCACCGCGGTGGTGCGCCAGTTCGAGATGATGGGTGTGTACACGCCGAACGGCTCGGATGCGATCCTGCGCGCACGCGACAAGCTGCGCTCGCTGCAGCTCCTCGCCGGCGAGGGCATCGGCCTGCCGACCACCGTGTTCGGCGACAACCCGGACGACACCGGCGACCTCCTGACCCTGCTCGGCGAGGCGCCGCATGTGATCAAGCTCAACGAGGGCGCGCAGGGGCAGGGCGTACTGCTGGCGGAGAAACGCGCCGCCGCCCAGGGCATGATCGAGGCGTTCCGCAGCCTGTACGCCAACTTCATCGTGCAGGAATTCATCCGCGAAGCCGATGGCGCGGACCTTCGCTGCTTCGTCGTCGGCGAGCGCGTGGTCGCCGCCATGCGGCGGCAGGCTCCGGACGGCGACTTCCGCGCCAACATCCACCGCGGAGGCAGCGCACACGCGGTGGCGTTGTCGGCGCAGGAAGCGGAGACGGCAGTGCGTGCCGCACGCGTCATGGGGCTGGGCGTCGCCGGCGTGGACATCCTGCGCTCCTCGCGCGGTCCGCTGGTGCTGGAGGTGAACTCCTCGCCCGGACTCGAGGGCATCGAGGCGGCCAGCGGGGTCGACGTCGCAGGAGCCGTGGTGGAACACGTCGTTGCGGCCTGCGCCGCCGCCCGGCCGGCGCCGCGGCGCGCGACGAGGCGGATAGTACGAAGGTGATCGTTGACAGCGGGACGAGGCGCTCCTAGCATCGGGCCTGCCGCATCGACCGCGCAGGGGCGCGGCACGGCCACCACGGGAAACCTCCATGAAAAGTGCAACGCTCGCCATCCTGCTGGCTGCGGCCCTGTTCGCGCTGCCTGTTATCGCCGCCGACAAGCCCGAGCCGGCGGTCAATGCGGATACCAGCGAGGCATTCGAGACCGTGTCGGCGTGGGTGCGAAAGGAAATGGATCCGGGCGGGCGCTACTCCCACGTCACGAAGTCCGAGCGGTCGCGCGTCGACCAGCGCCTGGACGAAATGGGTGCGCTGCTGGAGAAGAACGGCGCCGTCGCCAACATGGGCGATGCCGACAAGACCGTGATGTTCAACAGCCAGGAAGAAGTCAACGCGATCCTTGCCCGCCACGACAACGAGCGCGTGATCTGCAAGAACGTGATGCCGGTCGGTTCGCACATTCCCGTCAAGCAGTGCACGACGGCAGGTGAAATGGAAGCGCGCCGCCGCAAGGACGGCGATTACCTTCGCCGCACCCAGGGTACGCCGCAACTGAAGTCCGGCGGCTGATGCACGACGCCGCGCGCGGCAACGCGCCGCGGCAGGGGAGCAGACGTGCCCGCAAGCGACAACCTGCCCAAGCCGACGGAGTCGGAGCTCGCGATCCTCAACGTGCTGTGGGAACGCGGCCCGAGCACCGTCCGCGACGTGCACGAGACGCTCTACCGCGGCGAGGGTACCGGCTACACGACGGCGCTGAAGCTGCTGCAGATCATGCACGCGAAAGGACTGGTGCTGCGCGATGATTCAGAACGCGCGCACGTATTCCGTGCTGCCGTGAGCAAGGAGCGCACGCAGACGCGCTTCCTGCGCGACATCGTGCAACGGGTGTTCGACGGTTCGCCCTCGCAGCTCGTCCTGCAGGCACTCGGCGCCAGCCCGCGCGCCACGCGCGAGGAACTGGACGAGATCCGCGCCTTGCTGGACAAGCTGGGGAACGAGCCACGGTGAGCACCGGCATGGCGAGCGCGCTGCCCTGGATCCAGGCGCTCGGCTGGACGCTGCTCCACTTCACCTGGCAGGGCGCGCTGGTCGCTGCCGCCTTTGCCGCGGTGCGGGGATTCCTGCCGGCGGCGCAGTGCCATGCCCGCCACGCCACCGCCCTGGCTGCGCTGGTGGCCCTGGCGCTCTGCCCGGTCGCCACCTTCTGCCTGCTCGAGCCCGGCGCCGCGGTCGCGCCCGGCGGCGCCGCGGCCCTGCCGGCTGGCGTGTTAGCGGGGGGGGGCGGGGGGGGGGGCGCGG
>JAEZQS010000304.1 GCA_023412995.1 Pseudomonadota bacterium | reverse complement strand
CGCCGGCACAGCGCGCCGCGCGAGCCTGGCCAGGGCGGCGCGTCCGGCGGCGCGGCCTTGCCAGCGGCAGGCGCCGAGCGCATGCCGATCGCGATCATCGGCATGGCGTGCATCTTCCCGCGTGCGCCGGACGTGCGCACGTTCTGGAACAACATCCTCGAGGGCGTCGACGCGATCGGCGAGCCGGTGGAGAACTGGGGTGCCGAGCGCTACCTCGCGGCGGGGCGCATCCGCACCCAGCGCGGCGGCTGGCTGGGCGACCTCTACCGCTTCGATCCGCGCGAGTTCGGCATCATGCCGAACTCGGTCGATGGGGGCGAAACCGACCAGTACCTCGCGCTGCGCGTCGCGCGCGATGCGCTGGCCGACGCCGGCTACCTCGGCGCCGACGCGGTCAACGCTGAAACCGGCATCGTGCTCGGCCACAGTGCCTACCTGCACCGCGGCCAGGTGACGGTGATCCAGAACAACATCGTGCTGGACCAGACGATGGACCTGGTGCGGCTGGCGCTGCCCGGGATGGAGGAGCCGGCGCTGGAAGAACTGCGCGCGCTGCTGAAGGGCAAGCTGCCGCCGACCACGGCCGACAACGCGCCGGGCCTGGTGCCCAACATGATGACCGGGCGCATCGCCAACCGGCTCAACCTGCGCGGACCCAACTACGTGCTCGACGCCGCCTGCGCCTCGTCGCTGCTGGCGCTTGCCGCCGCCGCCGACGAACTGCGCACCGGGCGCAGCCGCATGATGCTGGCCGGCGGCGTCAACGCCACCCTGCCGGCCGACGTCTCCACCAGCTTCACCCAGCTCGGCGCGCTGAGTGCGCGCGGCCGTATCCGCCCGTTCGAGCGCGGCAACGACGGCACCCTGCTGGGCGAGGGCCTCGGCGTGGTGGTGCTGAAGCGCCTCGCCGACGCCGTAGCCGATGGCGACCGCGTGTATGCCGTGCTGCGCGGCATCGGCCAGTCCAGCGACGGCCGCGGCGCCGGGCTGCTGGCGCCGAGCCAGGAAGGCGAAACCCTCGCGATCCGCCGCGCCTACGCCGGCAGCGGCATCGACCCGGCCAGCATCGACCTGGTCGAGGCGCACGGCACCGGCATCCCGCTCGGCGACAAGACCGAAGTGGCCTCGCTGCGCGCCGTGTTCGGCGAGCGCACCACGCCGATCGGTACCAAGGCGCTGGGTTCGGTCAAGTCGATGATCAGCCACTGCATTCCGGCGGCCGGCATCGCCAGCCTGATCAAGATGGCGCTGGCACTGCACCACCGCACGCTGCCGCCCACCCTCTGCGCCGAGGTCAACCCGGAACTCGGCATCGGCGACACGCCGTTCTACGTCAACACGCGCACCGCGCCGTGGCTGGCACGCCCGGGCGCGCCGCGCCGCGCGGCCGTCAACTCCTTCGGCTTCGGCGGCATCAACGCGCACGCGATCCTCGAGCAGGCGCCGGAGGAGGCGGCGAAGCCGGGCCGCCTGACGGCCTGGCCGGCGGAACTGTGCGTCGTGTCCGCCGCCGATGCCGGCGCGCTGGCGACGCGCCTGGAGGAACTCGCGGCTGCCCTGGCGCGCAACCCGCACTGGCGCCTGGCCGACGTCGCCGCCACCCTCTCCGCAGGCGACACCGGTGCACTGCACCGCATCGCCTTCGTGGCGAAGGACACGGCCGCCCTCGCCGCCGCCATCCCGCCGGCACTGGCGAAGGTGCGCGCCAGCAAGCCCAACGTCGGCGCGCAGCGGGCGCGCGCGGTGTACGGCAACCAGCCGGCGTCCGGCAAGCTCGCCTTCGTCTTCCCCGGCGAAGGTTCGCAGTACCCCGGCATGCTGGCCGACCTCGCACTGTGCTTCGACGAGGTGCAGCGCTGGCTCGATTTCTGGCATGCGCTGTACGACCTGCCGAGCGGCCACACGCGCACCGACATCGTGTTCCCCACCAGCGAGGTGGACGACGAGCAGCGCGCCCTGCTGGAGCAGCGCCTGCACGACATGGACGTCGGATCGGAGGCGGTGTTCATCGGCGGCATGGCGATGTTCGAGCTGTTGTCCTCGCTCGGTATCCAAGCCGACGCGATGGTCGGCCACAGCTCGGGCGAATCGGCCGCCCTGGCTGCCAGCGGCGCCAATCCCGCGCAGTCCCCGCGCGAGCTCGCCGCCTGCATCGCGCGCCACTATGCCGTCTACGACGCGCTGCTGAAGGGCGACCGCATCCCCTTCGGTGCGCTGCTCGCGGTCGGCGCGCTGCCCTCGGAAGAGGTCGCGCAGCAGGTGGCCGCGCTGGCGCTGGACGTGCAGGTGGCGATGGACAACTGCGGCAACCAGCTCGTGCTGTACGGCACGCCGGCGGACATCGCCACGCTGGAAGACGCGCTCACGCGCCGCGGCGCGATCTGCATGCGCCTGCCGTTCGACCGCGGCTACCACACGCCGGCATTCGCCGACGTCAGCGCCGCCTTCCTTGGCTACTACGGCGAAATCGGCGTGGGTGCGCCGAAGGTGCCGCTGTGGTCGTGCGCCTCGGTCGGCGTGTTCCCGTCCGAGCCCGCCGCCGTGCGCGAGCTGGCGGCGGCGCAATGGTCGCGTACCGTGCGCTTCCGCGAGACCGTGCTCGCGATGCACGAGGACGGCGTGCGCCTGTTCGTCGAATCCGGCCCGTCGGCCAACCTCAGCGCGTTCATCAACGACATCCTCGGCGGACGCGAGGCGATGGCGATCCCCGCCAACGTGCGGCGCCGCAATGGCGTCGAGCAGCTGCTGGCGCTGCTGTCGCAGCTGTACGCGGCGGGCCGCCGCATCGACCTGTCGCGCCTGTTCGCCACGCGCGCCGTCACGCCGGTGGACCTCGCCGGTACGGACGTTCGGCGCGAGCCGCCGCTGCTCGACGCCATTGCGGCGCCGCACGTTGGCGGGGATCGCCATCGCCTCGCGTCCGCCGAGGATGTCGTTGATGAACGCGCTGAGGTTGGCCGACGGG
>JAEZQS010000296.1 GCA_023412995.1 Pseudomonadota bacterium | reverse complement strand
CGTCCACGCCATGCGGCATCAGTTCGGGACGGGTGAGGCCTGCCGTCGCCGCATGCGCCGGGCGGGTCGCCAGCGAGACCAGGCCCGCTCCGGCACGCAGCGCGGCCTCGCCGGCCAATCGCACCGCACCGGCCATGCCGTGGTCGCCACCGATGGCGAGCACATGGCCGAAATCCCCCTTGTGGCTGTTGCCCCGGCGTGGCGGCAGCGCGCGGTACAGCGCCGATCCCAGCAGTTGCGCGTCGGCCGCACCGGCGCCGAGGAGGGCCGCGGGAATGTCGAGCGTCGCGAGGGTGCGGCCGCCGCTGCAATCGGGTCCGTCGGCGGTGAAGAGGCCACGCTTCCACGCCACGAAGCAGACGGTCGCGCGCGCCCGCACCACGGGACCGCCGGCAACGCCGCTGTCGGGATCGAGTCCGGAGGGAAGGTCCAGCGCCAGCACCGGCCGGCCGCTCGCGTTGACCCGCTCGACCAGCGCCGCGGAGGTCCCGGCCAGCGGGCGCGCCAGTCCGTTGCCGAACAGCCCGTCGATGCAGGCGTCGAAGTCGGGGAGCGCGCTGTCCGGCGTGGCCAGCTCCATCGCGCCTCCTGCGGCGGCAAACGCCGACCGTGCAGCCGCGGCGTCGCCACGCGATTCCGGCGTGAGCGCCAGCGCGTGCACCGCCAGTCCCTCGCGCAGCGCCAGCGTGCCGAGCAGGAAGGCGTCGCCACCGTTGTTGCCACCACCGGCCAGCAGCAGCAGTCGGCGCGCACCGGGCCAGCGCTTCTGCACGACGGCGAATGCCGCCGCCGCGGCACGCCGCATCAGCTCGCTGCCGGCCAGCCCCTGCGCCATCGCCGCCTCATCGATCCGGCGCACCTGCGCAGCGGTGTGGAGCGCGTGGAGGGGATCGGTCGGCATGCGCCGATTATAGGTGCGCAGTGCCGTGCGCGACGGGCACCGACGGCTGGCGCCGCCCCGCGCGCGCTATGCTGGAAAGCTTCCCCCGACACCCCGCATGGACACATCCCCTCCCGCCCTCGATTACGCCGCCCTCGCCCGCGACATCCGCCAGTGGAGCCAGGCGCTCGGCTTTGCCGAGGTCGGCATCACCGGCGTCGCGCTGGAGGCGGACGAAGCGCACCTGCTGGCATGGCTGGACGACGGCTTCCACGGCACGATGGACTACATGGCGCGCCATGGCACCCGCCGCAGCCGCCCGGCCGAGCTGCAGCCGGGCACGTTGCGGGTGATCGCCGCGCGCATGGACTACGCACCCGAGGGAATCGCGCGCGCGGGCGAGTTGCTGGAGCAAGGCGAGCACGCCTACGTGTCGCGTTATGCGCTCGGGCGCGACTACCACAAGCTGCTGCGCACGCGCCTGCAGAAGCTGGTGGACCAGATCACGGAAGTGACCGGGCCGTTCGGCCATCGCGTGTTCACCGACTCGGCGCCGGTGCTGGAAAAGGCGCTGGCGCGCAATGCCGGACTCGGCTGGATCGGCAAGCACACGCTGCTGCTCTCGCGCGACGCCGGTTCGTGGGTCTTCCTCGGCGAGATCTACACCGACCTGCCGCTGCCGGTCGATGCGCCTGCCACGGCGCATTGCGGCACCTGCACGCGCTGCATCGACGTGTGCCCCACCGGCGCCATCGTGGCCCCGTACCGGCTGGATGCGCGGCGCTGCATTTCCTATCTCACGATCGAGCTGCGCGGCGCAATCCCGGAGGAACTGCGGCCGGCCATCGGCAACCGCGTCTTCGGTTGCGATGACTGCCAGCTGGTGTGCCCGTGGAACAAGTTCGCGGTGCCGGCCGCCGAAGCCGATTTCGCGCCGCGCCACGGTCTCGATGGCGCGCGCCTGGCCGACCTCTTTGCCTGGAGCGAGGCCGACTTCGACCAGCGCACCGCGGGGATGGCGGTCCGCCGCACCGGGCATGAAGGGTGGCTGCGCAACATTGCCGTCGCACTTGGCAATGCGCCTTCCACGCCCGAGGTGCTGGCTGCCTTGCACTCGCGTGCGCAGGACCCGTCGGCGCTGGTGCGCGAGCATGTCGGATGGGCGCTCGCGCGCCACGCGGCAGCCGCGGGCGCGGAATCCAGCCGGCAGGATCCAGCGGCCTGAAAAACGGAGAGTATCTGGCGCCCACTGCCCGTCCGGGCCCGGCGCGTGCAGCGCCTCGCGTGCTGCAGGGCCGGGTTCAGGCCGCCTGCTTGGCGATGGCGTGGCCGGTGCGGGTGATGCGGTTGGACGCGTCCACGTAGACGAGCTGCGGCTGGTGCGCAGCGGCTTCGGCTTCGCTGTATCCGGCGTAGGCGCAGATGATCACCAGGTCGCCCGGGCGCGCCCGGTGGGCCGCGGCGCCATTGATGGAGATGATGCCCGAGCCTTCGTCCGCCCGGATGGCGTAGGTCGAGAAGCGTTCGCCATTGTTGACGTTGTAGAGATGGATCTGCTCGTACTCGCGGATCCCCGAGGCATCCAGCAGGGTGCCGTCGATCGCGCAGGAACCTTCGTAATGGAGCTCCGCGTGGGTCACGCTGGCGCGGTGGATCTTTGCCTTCAGCAGGGAAAGGTGCATGGCGGGCCCGAAGGTGGTTGTCTCGTTTGCGCAACAACTGCGCGCAATCCAGTATACCAAAGCATGTGCTGTCGCAGCATGGGCCACGACCAGCGAGCCCCATCCTGCGCGCAAGCCGATGAATAATGGCGAAAAAAAAACCCTCGCGCGTTGCCGCTGCGAGGGTCTCAATCGGAGTGACGATTACCTACAATGCGCCCTGCTTGTCCCCGGGAGTTGCGCAATGGTTGCGTAAATCCCCAAGACAGTTGGAAGAATACCACAACCGTGCAAAAAAGCTACGGTTCGATGAGGAGATTGTCGATCAGTCGCGTGGTGCCGCTCCTCGCGGCCACCAGCGCGACCAGCGGCTGGCTCCGGCCGACCGGTGGCAAAAGGTCGCGCGCATCGCGGATGACGGCGTAATCGGGCGCCAGGCCGGCTGCCTGCAGGCGCTCGCGCGCTTCCCTTTCGATGGACTCCAGCGGCTGCTCCGCGCGCGCCGACGCGGCTGCCATCCACACCAGCGTGGCGTGGATGGCGCCGGCGCGCCCGCGTTCGGCCGGGGCGAGGTACTGGTTGCGCGAACTCATGGCCAGGCCATTGGCCTCGCGCACGATCGGGGCGGCGACGATCCGGATCGCCCAGCCGAGGTCGCGCGCCATGCGGCGGATGACGAGCAGTTGCTGGTAGTCCTTCTGGCCGAACACGGCGACGTCCGGCTGCACGCGGTTGAACAGCCGCGCCACCACCGTCGCGACGCCCTCGAAATGACCGGGCCGCACGGCACCCTCGAGGATGTCCGACAGCTCCGGCACGCGCACGGTCACCGCATTGGCCGGTCCATCGGGATAGAGCTCCGGCGCATCGGGCAGGAACAGCACGTCGCAACCATGGGCCGCGAGCGCGGCGGCATCGGCGTCCGGCGTGCGCGGATAGCGCGCGAAATCCTCGCCGGGGCCGAACTGGGTCGGGTTCACGAACACGCTCGCCACGACCACGTCGGCATGTTCGCGTGCACGGTCGAGCAGGGAGAAGTGGCCGGCATGCAGGTTGCCCATGGTGGGCACGAAGGCGATGCGCCGCCCCTCCGTGCGCCACGGGGCAAGCAGGTGCGACAACTCGGCCGTGCGGGTCGCGACGTGCATCAGTAGGCGTGCGCCGCGTCGGGAAAGGTGCCGCTGCGCACCGCCTCGACGTAAGCCGCCAGCGCGCCGACCACCGACGAGCCGCCGGCCAGGAAATCCTTGACGAAGCGCGGACGGCGTCCGCGCGTGATGCCGAGCAGGTCGTGCATGACCAGCACCTGGCCGTCGCAGCCGGCGCCGGCGCCGATGCCGATGGTCGGGATGCCCAGCTCCTGCGTGATGCGGGCGGCGAGCGGCGCCGGCACGCATTCGAGCACCAGCAGGTCGGCGCCCGCATCCTGCACGGCGCGCGCATCGGCCAGCAGGCGCTCGCCCGCCTGCGTGCTGCGGCCCTGAACGCGATAACCGCCAAGGCGATGCACCGACTGCGGCGTCAAGCCGAGGTGCGCGCACACCGGCACCTCATGGCTGGCAAGCGCGGCAATGACCTCGCAGACCCAGCCGGCGCCTTCGAGCTTCACCATCGCCGCACCGCCTTCGGCCAGCAGGCGCGCGGCATTGCCGAGCGCGGTGGCGGGATCGCGGAAACTCATGAAG
>JAEZQS010000283.1 GCA_023412995.1 Pseudomonadota bacterium | reverse complement strand
GCAGGAGGCTGCGCATCGCCGTGGTGGTGCCGGTACTCGGCGAACGCGACGCGGTCGCCACCGACGCGCGCGGCATGGTCGCCGCGCTGTCGCGACAGGGGCACGACGTGGCGCTTTTCGCCTCCGGCCCGGTTGGCGGCGACGCACGGCCGCTGTCCGGACTCGACGCGATCAGCAGCGATCCGGCGGCGGTGCTGATCTACCACTTCGGCTTCGGCTGGCCACCGGGCGTGGACATCCTCCGCGCCGCGCGTTGCCGCCGCATCGTGCGCTACCACAACGTCACTCCGCCGGAGTTCTTTTCGCGCTGGTCGGAGGAGTACGAGCGGGCCTGCCGCGCCGGGCGGGAGGAGATCCGCCTCATCGCGGAGCTGGGCTGCGACCTGGTGTTGGGCGATTCGCGCTTCAACGTCGATGATTTCCTGGCGGCCGGCGTGCCTCCGGAGCGCACCGCCGTGCTGCCGCCGTTCAACCGCCTCGACGCGCTGCTCGGCACGCCCGCCGACCTCGCGCTGCTGGAACGCTGGCGCGACGGCGCGGCCAACTGGCTGGCCGTGGGGCGCATCGCGCCGAACAAGGGTCACCTGGAGCTGCTCGATGCCTTCGCCCTGTTCCTCGACCGGTGCACGGCCGAAGCCCGCCTGCTGCTGGTGGGCAGCGTCGATGCGCGACTGGCGCGCTATGCCGCTGCCCTGCGCGAACGCATCGACGCGCTCGCCATCGGTCCGCGGGTGGAATGGCTGCAGGACGCCGGCGAAGGCGCCTTGAAGGCGGCCTACCTGTCGGCCGACGCGCTGGTGTCGCTGAGCGGCCACGAGGGGTTCTGCGTGCCGCTGGTCGAGGCCATGGCGCTTGGCGTTCCGGTCGTCGCGCGCGATGCCGGTGCGCAGGGCGCAACGCTCGGCGACGCCGGCCTCGCGTGGGAAACGCCGGAACCCGCGCTCGTCGCGGCGTCGGTGCAGCGCTTGCGCGAGGACGCGGAATTGCGCAGCCTGCTGCGCCAGCGGGGCGAGGCGCGGGTCGCGCGTTGCTACGCGCCCGAGGTGCTCGAGGCGGGCCTCGCGCGCCTCGTCGGGGCGTTCGCATGAAGCGCGTCGCGGTGGTCGTGCAGCGTTGCCACGAATCGGTGGTCGGCGGCTCCGAGGCGCTGGCCTGGCAGTATGCGCAGCTCCTCGCCGGGCGCTTCGAGGTGGAGATCCTGACCTCCACCGCGACCGATTACCTGCACTGGGCCAACGCGCTGCCTGCCGGGGCGCGCCTGCGCGACGGCCTGGCGGTGCGCCATTTCCCGGTCGAGATCGGCCGGACCGAGAACTGGCACGCGCTGAACCGCCTGATGGCGCGCGACGCGCCGGGCCGCGCGTCCGGCCACGCCGGCGCGCTCTGGCGTGAAGCATTGCAGGACGAATACATCCGTTTCCAGGGACCCTGGTGTCCGGGACTGCACGCCTGGTTGCGCACCCACGCGCCGGACATGGCCGCGGTCCTCTTCTGCACCTACCTCTATCCCACGACGTACTTCGGGATTGCCGAAGTCCCGCCGGAAAAGGCGATCCTGGTGCCCACCCTGCACGACGAGCCGCCGGCCTACCTGCCGGTCTTCGCGCAGCGTTACGCAAGCCGCCGCAACCGCATCTGGCTGACCGCCGCCGAGCAGCGCGTGGCGGCGCGCGTGTGGGGGTTCGATGGCGGATGCGTGCTCGGCATGGCGGTCGGGCATACCACGCCCGCGAGCCCCGAGCGCCGGGAGCGGCCTTACCTCCTCTATTGCGGGCGGATCGATCCCGGCAAGGGGTGCGACGAGCTGCTGCGCGCGTTCGCGCGGCTGCGCACGCGGCGCGATGTCACGCTGGTGCTGACCGGTATCGACGCGATGGGCCTGCCGCCTTCGCCGGACGTCGAATTCCTCGGCTTCGTCGACGAAGCGCACAAGCTGTCGCTGATGGCCGGCGCCTGCGGGTTCGTGCTGCCGTCCCCGCACGAGAGCTTCAGCATCGTCACCCTCGAAGCGATGGCCCAGCGCACGCCGGTGGTGGTCAACGCGCGTTGCGAGGTGCTGCACGACCACATCGCGCGATCCGGCGGGGGGTTCGCCTATTCGGGCGAAGACGACCTGGTGGAGGCGATGGATCGGGTTTGCACGCTCCCGGACGAGCAGCGCGTGCGCATGGGCGATGCCGGACGCGACTACGTGCTGGCGCATTACCGCGAGGAAGCCGTGCGCAAGCGCCTGGTCGAGTACGTCGAGGGCGTGGTCGACTGCGCGGCGGGAGCCACGGCATGAGCGCCCCTCGCATCTATGTCGACCTGACGACCGCCATCCGCTGGCGCCGGCCGCCGGTCGGCATCGTGCGGGTGGAGCGCGAGTTCGCGCGCCACTGCCTGGCGCACGTGCCCGGCACGGTCTTCTGCGAAATCGATGCGACTGGAACCTACCGCGCGCTTTCCGCGGCCCGCGCGCGCGACGTGCTGGACGATCGCTGGTGCAGCCCGCAGGCCGCGGACGTCCCTGCCGCGGTGCCGGCACCGCATGCGCCGGTGCGCGGACGCATGCAGCGCCTGTTCGACTGGCTCGCCCTGCACGGCCCGCGCGTGGTGCCGGCC